>JBJTIJ010000219.1:0-11133 GCA_046094945.1 Planctomycetia bacterium
GACCGGCTGCTCACCAGCCCCCTGCGCCGGGCCGTGCAGACCGCCGACCTGCTCCAGCCCCTCCTCGCGGGCCCCTGCGACGTGGAGCCCCTGCTGGCCGCCCCGCCGGGCGAGGCGCTGCTGGCGCGCCTGCGGGGCGAGTACGCCCTGCCCGGGGGCAGGCGCCTGCTGCTGGTGGGCCACGAGCCGCACCTCTCGGCGCTGGCCGCCTGGCTGGTGCACGGCGAGCCCGCGCTGGGCGCGGGCCTGCGCCTGCGCAAGGCGGGGCTGCTGCTGCTGGAGGGCGAGCCGCGCCCGGGCGGCATGCGGCTGGTGGCCCTGCTGCCGCCCGGGCTGGCGCGGCGCCTCGGCCGCGGCTGAGCGCGGCGGCCCGGCGCGCCCGCGCGGGCGTCGCCCCCCCACCCGTAGACTTGGGCGCTCCCTGCGGAGCCCCCCTGCTGCATGTGCGGTTTCATCGGCATGTACGGCGACGAGCGCGCCGCCTTCGAGATGGCCGACGCGCTGCTGGTGCTGCAGCACCGCGGCCAGGACGCGGCCGGCATCTGCACCTTCGACGGCGACTCGTTCCACACCGAGCGCGGCGCCGGCATGGTGCGCGACATCTTCTCCGAGGAGCGGCTGGCCCTGCTGCAGGGCCGCTTGGCCATCGGCCACACGCGCTACCCCACCGTGGGCGGCGGCACGGCCACCGACGCGCAGCCGCTGTACACGAACACGCCCTTCGGCATCGCGATGTCGCACAACGGCAACGTGACCAACTTCCTCGATCTCAAGCGCGAGCTGAGCCAGCAGGACGGCCGGCGGCTGGGCACCAACTGCGACGTGGAGGTGATCCTCAACGTCTTCGCCGCCGCCCTCAAGCACCGCGGGCCCGAGCACTGGTTCGACGACACGGCCGCGGCCATGCGGCAGGTCTTCAAGCGCGTGCGCGGCTCCTACAGCGGCGCGGCCATCGTGGGCGGGCGCGGGCTGGTGGCCTTCCGCGACCCCTACGGCATCAAGCCGGCCGCCGTGGGCCGGCGCAAGGCCGGCAAGGGCTGGCACTGGTGCGTGACCAGCGAGAGCGCGGTGTTCAACGTGCTGGGCTTCGAGCTGGTGGGCGACCTCGAGCCCGGCGAGGTGCTGATGGTGTCGCAGGACGGCACCATGGTGCGCCGGCAGGTGGCCGGCAGCGGCCGCCCGCAGCACCGGCCGTGCGTGTTCGAGTACATCTACTTCGCGCGCCCCGACTCGGTCATCGACGACATCTCGGTCTACCGCGCGCGCCTGCGCCTGGGCGAGGCGCTGGCGCGCCACGTCAAGGAGCGCGGCCTCAAGCCTGACGTGGTGGTGCCGGTGCCCGACTCGGCCCGGCCCGCCGCCCTGGAGTGCGCGCACGCCCTGCACGTGCGCTACCGCGAGGGCCTGCTCAAGACCCGCTACGTGGGCCGCACCTTCCTCCTGCCGGGCCAGGCCAACCGCGCGCAGAACGTGCGCGCCAAGCTCACCACGCTGCCGATGGAGGTGGAGGGCAAGCGCGTGCTGCTGGTGGACGACAGCATCGTGCGCGGCACCACCACGCGCGCCGTGGTCGAGATGGTGCGCGCAGCGGGCGCGCGCGAGGTGTACCTGGCCGTGTCGGCGCCCAAGATCAAGTTCCCCTGCGTGTACGGCGTGGACATGCAGACGCGCGGCGAGTTCCTGGCGCGGCGCGAGAAGACCGACGAGCGCATCGCGGCGGCCATCGGGGCCGATGCCGTGGTCTACATGACCATCGAGGACATGGTCAGCGCCGTGCGCGGCCCCACCAAGCGCGTGCAGAAGTTCTGCATGGCGTGCATGGACGGCAAGTACCCCACCGGCGACGTCAGCGGCGAGGTGCTGCGCAGCATCGAGAGCGAGCGCAACCGTGCCGCGCGCGACGCCGAGGCCGCCGCCCTGCGCAAGGGCAAGGCCGCCCCGGCCTAGCCCCCGCCGGGCGGCCGGCGGCGCACCGCCACCGGGAAGCGCATCTTGTCGCTGCCGTAGACCGTCACCACCTCGGGCCCGCGCTGCACGCGGGCGAGGCTGGCGGGGTCGCGCGGGTCCAGCCGCGCCCCCGGCTCGGGCAGCAGCTGCTCGAAGGACAGCGGCGAGGCGGGGTCGAGCACGGGCAGCTTGCGCCGCTCGGGCAGGTAGAGCGGGTGCTCCACCAACAGCTCGTACTCGCCCGGCTCCACCGGGCCCAGCACGTAGAGGCCCTCCTCGCGCGCCTCCCACAGCAGGTGCTCGCCGGCGGCGCGCACCTCCTCCAGCGAGGCCGCCTGCCCGCCCAGCACGCCGCGCACCACGAGGTCGAGCCACGCGCTGCCGTTGCGGGCCGACTCGAGGTCGAGCACGGCCCCGTGCACCGGCTCGCGCGTGGCGAGGTCGCTGAGCGAGAGCTGCAGGCGCGTGCCGGGCCGCAGGCGCGCGTCGATGCGCGCCTCCAGCCGCTCCAGCGCGCCGGGGGCTGCCCCGGCCGGGGCCTCGGCGTACAGCGCGCGCCGCAGCGTGGGCGCGTGCCCCGGCGCCCACAGCACCACCGCCGCCGCGGCCACGTGCGGCTGGAGGGGCTGGACCCCGCGGCCGCGCGCGTCGGCGGCCACCACGCGCAGGTCCAGCTCGCGCCGCGGCGCCGGGTCGCCGCGCAGCGTGGCCAGCCAGCCCGGGCCCAGCAGGGCGGCGCGCGCACCGGGCAGCGGCTGGCCGCCGGCGCCGGTGACCTCGCCCTCCAGCACCAGCCCGCGCAGCAGGCCCACGTCGCCCCGCTCGCGCACCACGGTGCCGGGCGCGCCTGCCTCGCGCGCGGCGCGCTCCAGCGGCACCAGCCGCACCAGGCGCCGGCCGGGGGCCAGCAGCGTGAGCGTGAGCCCCGTGCGCGGCAGCCCGGCCAGCAGGTAGCGGCCGTCGCGCGTACAGAGCGTGCGGTCCAGCCAGGTGCGCCCGGCATCGTCGCGCGCCACCGCGCGCAGCCAGGCCACCGGCGTGTCGTCGAGCCGGTCGATGGCACGGAACGCCAGCGCCTGGCCGCCGGGCAGCATCAGCGAGAGGCCCTCGCTGCCCGGGCGCACCTCCTCGCCCCACGTGACGGGGTAGTCGCGCGCGTCCACGCCGTCGGGCACCGGCTGGCCCGGCTCGTAGCCGAACTCGAGCCGCACGCGCGGGGCCAGGCTCTCCACGCCCTCCAGCGCGAAGCGCCCCTCGCCATCGCTGGTGCCCACCACGCCGGCCGCGCGCAGCGTCACGCCCGGCAGCGGGCGGCCCCGGTCGTCGCTCACGCGCCCGGACCGGCGCGCGCGCGGGCCCGTGGGCGCCGGCACGAGCTCGAGCGCCAGTGCAGCGGCCTGCGGCAGCTCGACGCGCGCGCGCAGGTGCGCGCAGCCCGCGCGGCAGGCGCGCACGAACCACGTGCCGGCCGGCAGGTCCGCGAGCCGGGCGCAGCCCCCGGCGTCGGTCCACGCCTCGCGGTCGCCCGGCTGCAGGGCATCGCCCTCCACGGGCCCCGGCGAGAGCAGCACGCGTTGCCAGGCCACCGGGCGGCCCGCCTGCGTGAGCCAGAGCTCGAGCCGCTCGCCGGGCACCGGCTCGAAGTCGCGCCGCGTGCGGTCGCCGGGCTGCGGCGTGAAGAGCGCGTCCTCCGGCAGGCCGGCCCCGCGCAGCGACAGCCGCAGCGGGACGCCCCCGGGCAGGCCGCGCAGCTCGTAGGAGCCGTCCTCGCGCAGCGGGGCCAGCACGGGGGGCAGCAGCACGGCCTCCTCGCCCACCAGCTCGCGCAGCAGGGCCGCCACCGCCGGCTCGGCCAGCACGTGGGCGCCGGGCCCGGGACGCACGCCGCGCACGCGCCCGGTGACCTCCACCTCCGGGCCGGCCAGCGCCAGCGCACCGGCCTCCAGCTCCAGCGCCCCACGCTCCGGGCGCAGCTCGTGGGCGACGCGGCCCTGGCCCTCGGCCTCCACGCACAGCGCCAGCACGGCCTCGACGGGGCAGGCCAGCACGAAGCGCCCATCGGCCCCGCTGCGCACCGCGCGGCCCACCGGCCCGCGCGCGGCGCGCGCCTCGACCCGGGCACCAGCCACGGGCCGGCCCGCACTGGAGAGCACCTGGCCGCGCACGAGCAGCGGCGGGTCGAGCACCACGCGCAGGTCGCGCTCCCGGCCGGCCACGGCCAGCGCCACGGGTGCCGTGCGCTCCTGCCCGCCCACGCGCACCTGCACCAGCCCGGCCGGCAGGCGGTCGAGCACCACGGTGCCGCCCGCATCGGTGCGCCACGGGCCCTGCGCGCCGGCAGGCAGCACCTCCACGGGCACGTCGGCCGCGGGGGCGCCGTCGGCCTCGCGCACGCGCACCACCAGCGCGGGTGCGGCGTGCGGCAGCACGAGGCGCTGGCCCGCGCGCAGCGCCGAGGCCTCGAGCCGCAGGTCCACGTGGCCGCGCGCGGCCAGCGCCAGCAGCGGGCCGTGCGCCGTGAGCTCGACCTGCAGCGCGCCGTCGGCGGCCGTGCCCAGCCGGCGCAGCGTGGCGCCCACCGGCGCCTCCAGCTCGCCGCGCAGCGCGCCCTCGGGGCCGCCCACCTCCAGCACGAGCGCCTCGGGCACCGCCGGCGCGGCCGGGGCCTCACGTGCGCTGGCCGCAGGCGCCACGGCAGCCGCCGGATCGACCGGTGCCCCGGCCGTGCGCCCGCGCCGGCCCGGGCCGGCCTGCCCGCCGGGCAGCAGCAGCCAGGCGCCGGCGCCCAGGATGACCAGCAGCGCCCCGCCGTAGAGCCAGCCCTCGCCGCGCACGCCAGCCTCCTAGCTCCCGGACGGGCCCGCCTTGCGCGGGAGCCAGCCTTCGACGCGGCCCGCCGCCTCGTCCGTGCAGGCCGGCAGGGACAGCAGCCGGGCCAGCGGCGGGCGCAGGCGGGCCAGCGCGGGCAGCAAGCGGCTCTCGGCGCCCCATGCCCGGGCCTGCTCGGGCGGCGCGGCGTACAGCACGCCGTAGCCCACCACGAAGAGCAGCAGCAGGCCCTTGACGGCGCCCAGCAGCCCGCCGGCCGTGCGCGACAGGCGCGTGGGCGCCTCGGGCGCGCCCTTGCGCAGGCCCTGCAGCAGGCGCACCAGCAGGCTCAGGGCCAGCAGCAGCAGCGCCGCCCCCAGCACCCAGCCCGCCGCCGGCAGGCTGCGGGCCTCCACCGCGCTGGCCTGCGCCAGCGGCTGCTCCAGCCGCGGGCCCAGCCAGCGAGCCCCCACCAGGGCCCCCACCACGCAGGCGAAGGACAGCACCTGGCTCGTGGCCCCGCGCCACACGCCCCAGCCGGCCGCCAGCAACACGAGGCCCACGCCGGCGAGGTCGAAGGCCAGCGCCCCGCCGCTCACGGGAAGGCCCGCACCGGCGCCGCCGACAGGCTCACGCCGCCGTCGGCCAGCACGCGCGCGCTGCCCTTGCGCGGCAGGCCCTGCTCGCGCGCCTCGTAGCGCAGCGCACCCCCCGGGCCCTCGCCGGGCAGCACCACCACGTCCTCGTAGCCCAGGCTGCGCAGGTGCTCGGCCAGCCGCTGGCGCGGCGCGGGGCCTGCGGCCGCCGGCCCGCTGCCGGGCGCGCCGGCGGCGGGCAGGGCCTCGGCGGGCCGCGGCACGGCGCTGGGCCGCTCGAGGTCGCGTTCGCGGGCCTGCTGCTCGAGGCGCTGCACGGCATGGCGCAGCCGCGCCAGCTCCTCGGCCCCGGCGGCCGCCTCGGCGGCGCGCCGCGGGGCCTCGCCCTGCTCGAGCTCGATGCCCCACTCGCGGGCCAGCGCGCGTGCCAGGCGGCGCACGTGGCGCTCGGTGCGCAGGGCCGCCAGCAGCGCGGCAGCCGCCAGCACGACGGCGAGGAGCGCGAGCGCGAGGTCCATGCACCCACCCTACCCGCGGCCCCCGCGGCGCTTGAGGTTGGGGAGCGCCCGCCCGGGTGCCCGCGCGGCCCTAGGCGCCCTCGCGCAGCACGCCGTCGCGGATGGTGAGCTGGCGCTGGGCGCGCGCGGCCACGCCGGCAGCGTGCGTGATCAGCACCACCGTCATGCCGCGCGCATTCTCCTGCGCGAGGATCTCCAGCACGCGCTGCCCGGCCACCGAGTCGAGGTTGCCGGTGGGCTCGTCGGCCAGCAGCAGCGGCGGCTGCTTGACCAGCGCGCGCGCCAGCGCCACGCGCTGCTGCTCGCCGCCGGAGAGCTGCCCCGGCAGGTGGCGCGCGCGCGCGCCCAGCCCCACGCCCTCCAGCGCGGCCAGCGCCCGGCGCTGGCGCTCGGCGCGCGCCACGCCCGCGTACAGCAGCGGCAGCTCGACGTTGCGCTGCGCCGGCTCGTCGGGCAGCAGGTGGAAGCGCTGGAACACGAAGCCGATGCGCCGGTTGCGCACCTCGGCCAGCTGCGCGTCGCTGAGCGAGGCCACGTCGCGCCCCTCCAGCAGGTAGCGGCCCGAGGTGGGCCGGTCCAGGCAGCCCAGCACGTGCAGCAGCGTGCTCTTGCCGCTGCCCGAGGGGCCCATCACGGCCACCCACTCGCCGCGCGCCACGCGCAGGTCCAGCGGCTTGAGCGCCTCCACCTCCACGGGCCCGGCCCGGTAGGTGCGGCCCACGCCCTGCAGGTCCAGCAGCGGGCCGGCAGCGGCGGGCACGGGGGCAGCGGGTCGGGGATCGCTCACGAGAGCCTCCGGGTGAGGATGCGCGCGGGGTCCAGGCCCGCGGCGCGCCGGGCGGGCACCACCGAGGCCAGCAGGCCCAGCCCCACGGCCACGAGCGTGGCCACGAGGGCGTAGCGCAGCTCGAAGCGGAACGGGAAGCCCACCAGCGAGGAGAGCACGGCCGCGGCCGCCTGCCCCAGCGGCAGGCCCAGCACGCCGCCCACCAGCGACAGCAGCGTGCCCTCGGCCGTCACCTGCCAGGCGATGTCCACGCGCCGCGCGCCCTCGCAGCGCCGCACGGCCAGCTCGTCGTAGCGCTCGCGGATCGTGATCAGGTGCAGCGTGGAGAGCATCACGGCGGCCACCAGCACGATGATGATCCAGACGATGTTGCCCAGCAGCGCCCCTTGCGCGCTGGAGGCGCTCATCTCCTGCATCCAGTCGCGGCGCACGAAGACCGCGATGGGCGCCTTGAGCATGTGGGCCGGGTCCATGTCCAGCCGCGGCCACATGGCCGCCAGCCGCCGCGCGCCCTCCTCGAGCACCCGCGGGTCGCGGAACACCACCGAGATGCCCGAGAGCTCGCCCTCGCCCAGCGCGCCGTCGGGCAGGTAGACGTTGCGGAACGAGAGCAGGCTGCTGGTGAGCGTGCGTGCCCCCTTGCCCTCGTCGAAGCTGTCGAAGAGCTCGCGGTAGGTGAGCGGGTCGCCCAGCACGCCCACCACCTCGGGCTGCCGCGTGCCGCCGGGCAGGGCCAGCTCGATGCGCTGGCCCAGCAGCGCGCGCCCGTCGCCGCCCGGCGCCAGCCGCTGGGCCAGCGCCAGGTCCAGCACGGCCACGTCCTGCCCGCGGTCGGCGGCTGCCAGCCAGCGCCCGGCCACCGGCTCGACCGCGAGCGTGGCCAGGTAGTTGCCGCGCGCGCTGAGCACCTGCACGCGCTCCGGCGCGGCGCTGGTGCCGGCCGCGCGCACCGTGCCGCCGGCCTGCCGGCGGGCCACGACCTCGGCCTCCAGCCCGGCGAGGCTGCGCTCGACACGCTCGAGCTCGGCCGGCCCGAAGGGCGGGCGCTCGCGCCCCGGCGCCAGGATGGGCACGCGGCCCACGTCCACCACCAGCATGCCGAAGCGGCTCACGTCGCGCCGCACGTCCTCGTCGAGCCCGTAGGAGAGCGAGATCACGTTGACGGTGACGGCGATGGCCACCGCGCTGGTGAAGGCGGTCAGTGCGCTGCGCAGCGGGCGCCGGCGCACGTGGCGCAGCCCCTCGCGCAGGATGTCGGCCCAGCGGGCGTGGTGCAGGCGCTCACTCACCGGCCAGGCCCTCCACCGGGTCCTGCGCAGCGGCCCGCAGGGCCGGCAGCAGGGCCGCCAGCAGGCCCACCAGCATGGCCACGCCCGCGGCCAGCGAGGCATCCTCCCACGGGAACACCCACGCGAAGCCCGCCACCGGCTCCAGCGAGGCGCGCAGCGCCGCCAGCCCCATGGCCAGCAGCAGGCCCAGCGCGGTGCCCACCGCGCCCATCACCACGCCCTCGAGCAGGAAGTGCAAGGCGATGGTGCGGCGCGAGGCGCCCTCCACGCGGCGGATGGCGATCTCGCGCCCGCGCGTGAGCACGTTGAGCAGGCCCAGGTTGGCCATCACCACCGCCCCCATCGCCAGGCAGGCCAGGAACATGGCCAGCCGCACCGCGTCGAAGCGGTCCACCTGCCCGCTGAGCAGCATGGGCAGCACGATGGGGTAGAGCGTGACGGCCGTCAGGTTCTCGCGGGCCAGCGCCTCGCGCGCCAGCGTGGCGGCGCGCGAGAGGTCGTCGGGCGCCACGCGCAGCCCGATCCAGTCCAGCGGCGCGCGGTCGCCCGCGGGCGCCGCCACCCACACGCAGGCATCCGAGCGCTTCCAGCCGTCCTTCACCACCGGCAGCCCCATCATCGTGAGGAAGGCCTGCGCGAAGCGCGCGTACATCGGGTGGTCGAGGCGGAAGCCCAGGTCGTCGGTGCCCAGCGCCAGCGCCTCGCGCGGCGCCGTCACGCCCACCACGCGCAGCACCTCGCCCGGGCGGCCGGGCAGCTCGAGCGTGTCGCCGGGCGCCAGCGCGGGCCGCCCCAGCCAGGCCGCCACGCCGGCCTCCACCACGCAGGCGCCCGGGCCGTCGCCCGCGGCCAGCCAGCGGCCGGCGGCCAGCGCGTGGCCGCGCGCCTGCGGGCCCTCGGGGGCCGACTCCACCAGCGCGGCGCGCGGCAGGCCGGGCGTGCGCGCCAGCGCCGCCACCTCCCACTCCTGGCGCACGCGCACGCCCACCGCCTCGCGCACCCGGATGCCGCCCCCCTCGACGGCGCTGCGCGCCACGGCCACGTGAGCCGGCGTGAGCTCGAGGCGCTCCGACGAGGTGGGGTCGGCCGCGATCGAGATGCGGTCGGCCCCGATCAGCGTGGCGTCGCGCCGCGCGGCCTCCTGCGTGCCCAGCAGCACGGCGCTGGGGAACACGGCCACCGCCACGCCCCAGATGGTGCCCTGCAGCAGCAGGAAGGAGCGCACCGGGCGCAGCGCGAGGCGACGCAGCGCCTGGACGAGCAGCATGCCGATGCGCATCGGGGCGAGGCTAGCCGTGACATCCCGCCCGGCCAGAAGCGCCCTGCCTGCGGCTGCGGGGCCGGGCGCCTGCAGCGCGCGGCAGGCGGGCAGGCACGTGCCGGGCCGTGCGCGCTAGGCGCCGCGCAGCCGGTCCCAGGCCTTGCGGGCCGCACGGCGCACGGCCACGGGCTGGCGCGCGTCGCCGGCCAGCCGCTCCCGCGCGCCCAGCGCCGGCGCGCCGGCCTCGGAGCCCAGCAGGCCCAGCGCGCGCGCCGCCTCCTCGCGCACGTCCTCGTCGCGGTCCTCCAGCGCGGCCAGCAGGCCGGGCACGGCGAAGCCGGCCGCGGGCCCCAGCAGGCCCAGCGCCACGGCAGCCTGGCGCCGGATCGAGTCGTGCTCGTCGGCCAGCAGCGAGGCGAAGCGCGGGCCGAGGTCGCGCCGCGGCGCCTCCAGCCGGCTGAGCACCAGCACGCCGTAGTAGCGCACGTTGCGGTCGCGGTCGTCCAGCGCCCGCTCCAGGTGCGCGCGCGCACGCTCGGCGCGCGGGCCCAGGTGCTCGAGCACCTGCGCCGCCGTCAGGCGCACCTCGGGGTCGGGGTCGCCCAGCAGCGGGCCCACCGCCTCGGCCACGCCCTCCACGCGCGGGGCCATGCGGCCCAGCGCCAGCAGCGCCTCGCCGCGCACGCCGGCGCTGGCATCGGCCAGCAGGCGCAGCACCTCGGCATGCGCCAGGTGGCCGCCCGTGGGCCAGGAGACGATCACGCCCAGCGCCTCGCGGCGCACCTCGGGCGAGGGGTCGGAGAGCGCCGGCTGCAGGCGCGGCAGCGCCGCCTCGGGGTCGACCTGCTGGCCCTGCAGCGCGCGCGCCGCGCCGGCGCGCACGGCCGGCCGGCCGTCCACCAGCGCGGCGTAGAGCGGTGCGAAGGCATCCGGAGCCTGGCTGGCGATGCGGCCCAGCGCCTCGGTGGCACGCCGCGCCACCTCCGACTCCGGGTCGGCCAGCGCCTCCAGCAGGCGCGGCAGCGAAGGCAGCGCGTGCGCGCCCAGCCGGCCCAGCGCCACCGCGGCCGCGGCGCGCAGCGGGCCGCTGCCCCCCGCCAGCACGTCCTCCAGCGGCAGGCGCGCGTCGCCCGCCAGCGGGCCCAGCTGCGCCAGCGTCAGCGCCGCGCACTGCGCCAGGCGCGGCCGCGTGCCCTTGAGCGCGTCCACCAGCGTGGGCACGCAGGTCACGCCCTGCAGGCACAGCTGGCCGCGCGCGTTGCTCACCACCTCGCTGTCGGGGTCGGCCAGCGCCTCCACGAGCGCGGGCAGCGCGCCACTGTCGCGCGCCGCCAGCGCCCCCAGCGCGTCCACCGCCGCGGCGCGCACGTCGGTGACGCGATCCTGCAGCGCGCTGCGCAGCGCCGCCAGCGTGCCCTCCGGCAGCGGCTCCAGCCGGGGCAGCGCCAGCGCGGCGGCGCGCCGCAGCCCGGGCTCGCCCTCCGCCAGCAGCTCCAGCACCGGCCGTCCCACGCGCCGCCCGTCGGCGCGCCAGGCGGCCAGCAGGTCGAGCGCGTGCCGCTGCAGGGCGGCGTCGTGGTGCGCCAGGTGGGCGGCGGCCGCCTCCACCGTGGCCGCATCGGGCGTGGCCTTGGCCAGCTGCGCGGCCAGCCGCTCGCGCCCGGCCGCATCGGCGGCCACGAGGCGCTCGACGGCCTGCGGCGAGGCCGCCAGCGGCGCCTCCGCACGCTCGCCGCCGCACCCGGGCAGGGCCAGCAGCATGCCGGCCAGGGCCAGGCCGGCGAGCAGGCGCGAGGGGCACGGCATCCCCGCAGCCTACCGGGTGGCGAGCCGGCGGCTCGCCCGCGCCTCGCGCCACCACAGGGCGCCCAGCAGCAAGCCCGCCCCGGCCGCCAGCACGGGGGCCAGCGGCTGCGCGGGCGGCACG
>JBJTIJ010000220.1:0-1004 GCA_046094945.1 Planctomycetia bacterium
GCCAGCTCGAGCGCGAGTGGCAGTTGACGCTGGCCGCAGACGGGGCCGACGGCACGCATCTGGAGCTGGGCCAGGCCGATCGCACCGTGGTCGATCAGGAGCGCTGGGCGGCCGAGCTGGTGGACACGCCCACCAGCGAGCTGCACACCGACGGCTTCGAGCGCCGCGTGCGCGCGGCCATGCGCGGCATCCCGGGCCTGCGCCTGAAGGTGCTGGCCGGCAGCCAGCTGCTGGCCAAGGGGCTGGGCGGGATCCACGCCGTGGGCCGCGCCGCGGTCGTGCCCCCGCGCCTGCTGCTGCTGGAGTACGCGCCGCGCCGGCCGCGCCTCAAGGTGGGCCTGGTGGGCAAGGGCATCGTCTACGACACCGGCGGCCTCTCGCTCAAGGTGGGCGGCAGCATGCCCGGCATGAAGGCCGACATGGGCGGCGCGGCCGCCGCCGTGGGCGCCACGCTGGCGCTGGCCGCCTGCGGCGAGCGCGTGCACGTGGTGTGCGCCGCCGCGCTGGCCGAGAACGCCATCGGCCCGGACGCCTACCGCAACGACGACATCCTGCACCTGCACTCGGGCAAGACCGTCGAGATCAACAACACCGACGCCGAGGGCCGGCTGCTGCTGGCCGACGCGCTCTCCTACGTGGCGCGCGGCGCGCGGCCCGACCTGCTGGTGGACATGGCCACGCTCACCGGGGCGCAGGCCGTGGCCACCGGCAGCAGCCACGCGGCGGTGGTGAGCAACCGCGAGGGCGTCGAGCAGCTGGCCGTGCGCGTGGGCCGGGCCTCGGGCGACCTCGTCTGGCCGCTGCCCTTCGCGCCGGAGATCTACCAGGACGAGTTCCGCAGCAAGGTGGCCGACATGAAGAACAGCGTGGCCAACCGCATGAACGCCCAGTCGTCGTGCGCGGCGCAGTTCGTCTACCGCCACATCAGCGACCTGGACATCCCCTGGCTGCACGTGGACCTGGCCGCGCCGGCCTTCCGGGCCGAGCGCGGCACGGGCTTCGGC
>JBJTIJ010000221.1:0-7721 GCA_046094945.1 Planctomycetia bacterium
GACCGGCTGCTCACCAGCCCCCTGCGCCGGGCCGTGCAGACCGCCGACCTGCTCCAGCCCCTCCTCGCGGGCCCCTGCGACGTGGAGCCCCTGCTGGCCGCCCCGCCGGGCGAGGCGCTGCTGGCGCGCCTGCGGGGCGAGCACGCCCTGCCCGGGCTGCTGAGCCTGCTGGAGTTCAACCGCCGCGTGCTGGCGCAGGCCGCCGACCCCAGCCTGCCGCTGCTGGAGCGGCTGCGCTTCCTCACCATCTTCAGCAGCAACCTCGACGAGTTCTTCGAGGTGCGCGTCGCGGGCCTGCGCGAGCAGCAGCGGCTGGGCATCCGCACCGCGGGCCCCGACGGCCTGCAGGCCGACGAGCTGCTGCGGCGCATCAGCGAGGTGGCCCACGGCCTGGTGGCCGAGGCCTACGGCCTGCTCGCGGACCAGCTCATGCCGGCGCTGGAGGCCGAGGGCGTGCGCGTGCTCGACCGCCACGCCTGGCCCGACGGCGTGCTGCGCTGGGCACGGCGCCACTACGGCGCCGAGGTGGCGCCCGTGCTCACGCCGGTGGCGCTGGACCCGGCGCATCCCTTCCCCACGGTGCTCAACAAGGGCCTCTCGTTCCTCGTCGCGCTGGAGGGGCAGGATGCCTTCGGCCGCGAGGGCGGCGTGGCGGTGCTGCAGGTGCCGCGCTCGCTGCCGCGCCTGGTGCCGGTGCCGGCCGCGGTGGCCGGCGACGGCCACACCTTCGTGCCGCTCTCGGCCATCGTCGACGAGCACATGGGCGACCTCTTCCCCGGGATGCAGGTGACCGCCTGCTTCCCGTTCCGCATCACGCGCAACAGCGAGCTGTGGGTGGACGAGGAGGAGGCCGACAACCTGCTGCAGGCGCTGCAGGGCCAGCTGCCGCAGCGCAACTTCGGCACGCCGGTGAGGCTGGAGGTGGGCGAGGCCTGCCCGCCCGAGATGGTGCGCCTGCTGCTGCAGAAGGCCGAGCTGGGCCCCGACGACCTCTACCGCGTGCCGGGCCCGGTGAACCTCAAGCGCCTCGACGGCCTCTACGAGCAGGTGCAGCGGCCGGACCTGAAGTTCCAGCCCTTCGAGCCGGGCCTGCCGCCGCGCCTGAAGGCCGCGGCCAGCATCTTCGAGGTGCTGCAGCAGGGCGACGTGCTGCTGCACCACCCCTACGAGTCCTTCGCGCCCGTGGTGGAGCTGGTGCGGCAGGCGGCCGCCGATCCCGACGTGCTGGCCATCAAGCAGACGCTCTACCGCACCGGGCCCGGCAACCCGCTGGTGCAGGCGCTGGTGGATGCCGCGCGTGCCGGCAAGGACGTGACGGCCGTGGTCGAGCTGCGCGCGCGCTTCGACGAGGCCGCCAACATCGCGCTGGCCACCAGCCTGCAGCAGGCGGGCGCCAACACCGTCTATGGCATCGTGGGCTACAAGACGCACGCCAAGATGCTGCTCGTGGTGCGCCGCGAGGGCGGGCGCCTGCGCCGCTACGTGCACCTGGGCACGGGCAACTACCACCAGGGCAATGCGGCCGCCTACTCCGACCTGGGCCTGATGACGGCCGACCGGGCGGTGGGCAAGGACGTGCACGACCTCTTCCTCGAGCTCACGGGGCTGGGCAAGGCGCCGCGCCTCGAGCGCCTGCGGCAGGCGCCCTTCACGCTGCACGCCTGGCTGGTGGAGATGATCGACGCCGAGGCCGCCGAGGCGCGTGCCGGCCGGCCGGCGCGCATCGAGGCGCGCATGAACGGCCTCTCCGACCCGTGGGTGATCCAGGCCCTCTACCGCGCCTCGCAGGCGGGCGTGCCCATCGACCTCGTGGTGCGCGGCATCTGCGCGCTGCGGCCGGGCGTGCCGGGCGTGTCGCAGACCATCCGCGTGCGCAGCGTGGTGGGCCGCTTCCTCGAGCATGCGCGCGCGTGGCGCTTCCACGCGGCCGGGCAGGACCAGGTCTGGTGCGCCAGCGCCGACTGGATGGAGCGCAACCTGCTGCGGCGCGTCGAGACCGCCTTCCCCGTCACCGACGACCGCGCGCGCCAGCGCGTGATCGACGAGGCCCTGCGGCCGCACCTCGCCGACAACGTGCAGGCCTGGGAGCTGCAGGCCGACGGCACCTGGGTGCGCTGCCGGCCCGCGCCCGGCGAGGCGCCGCGCATCGCGCAGGCGCAGCTGCTGGAGCGGCTGGCGCGCGCGCCGCAACGCGCGCTGTCCTAGCCCCACGCCCTGCCACGTGGCCCCGGGCCGCCCCCGGCACGTGCCTCGCGGCGCGTGGGCCGGGCGCGCTCAGCGCCGCGCGCGCGCCCGATGTTGCCCTGGCCTGCGCGCCGGCCTGCGTGCCGGCGCGCGGGCGGCGCGGCGGGCCACGCGCAGGTCCAGCCGCAGCCCGGCGGCAGCCAGCTCGCCGGCCTCCTCCTCGAGGTCGGCGCGCGTGAGCGGGTGGCGCTCGAGCCAGCCCCGCGGGAAGGACAGCGCCAGGCGCGCGCCACGCACCGCGAGGCGGGCCTGCAGCGTGGCGCGGCCCGTGCGGCCGCGGTTGAGGCGCACGGCCAGCCTCAGCAGCGCGGTGAGCCGCAGGGTGGGCTCGCGCTGGGCGCGCGGCAGGGCCTCCAGCGTGGCCTCGTCCAGCGTGCGGCGGTGGTTGCGCACGAGCGCGGCCAGCCGCTGCTGCTCGAGCCGGCCGAAGCCGCGCAGGTCGCTGTGCGCCAGCAGGTAGGCGCCGTGCTTGTGGTAGCCGGTGTAGCTCAGCGAGGTGCCCACCTCGTGCAGGCGCGCGGCCCAGCCCAGCAGGCGGCGCGCCTCCGGGCCCGCCAGGCCCCAGGCGCGCGCGCAGGGCTCGAGCAGGGCCAGCGCCGTGCGCTCGACGGCCGCGGCGTGGGCATGCTCCACGGCGTGGCGCCGCGCCAGCGCCTGCACCGACGCCTCGCGCGGGTCGGTGGCGCGCAGGCGGCCCAGCATGTCGTAGAGCAGGCCCTCGCGCAGCGCGCCCTGCGCCACCTCCATGCGCGCGATGCCCAGCCCGTCGAAGAGCGCCAGCAGGATGGCGAGGCCGCCGGGCAGCACCTCGGCGCGCTCGGGCTTGAGCCCGGCCAGGCGCAGCTCGCGCACGTTGCCCGCCGCCAGCAGCGCCCGCCGCAGGCGCTCCAGGCCCTTGCGCGTGATGCCGCCGCGGCTCCAGCCCTGCTCGCGCAGCACCTCCTCGATGGAGAGGATCGTGCCCGAGGAGCCCACGGCCTGCTGCCAGCCCAGCCGCCGGTAGCGCTGGCCCAGCGGCTCCACCTCGAGGGCCGCCGCCAGCACGGCCGCCTCCAGGTCGCGCGCGCGCACGCGGCCGCCGGGGAAGTGCTTGCGCGTCCACGACACGCAGCCCATGAAGAGGCTGTCCACGCGCAGCGGCCTCTGCCCCCGGCCCACGATGCACTCGGTGCTGCCGCCGCCGATGTCCACCACCAGCCGCGTGCGGCCGTCGCGCGGCAGCTCGTGGGCCACGCCCTGGTAGATGAGCCGCGCCTCCTCCTGCCCCGAGATGACCTCGATGGGGTGGCCCAGCGCTGCCTGGCCGCGGCGCAGCAGGCGCCCGCCGTTGCGCGCCTGGCGCAGGGCGTTGGTGCCCACCGCGCGCACCGCGTCGGGCGCCACGCCACGCAGGCGCTGGCCGAAGCGCTTGAGGCAGGCCAGCGCGCGGGCCTCGGCCGCGGGCTCGAGCCGGCCCTGCGCATCCAGCCCGGCGGCCAGCACCACGCGCTCGCGCAGGCGGTCGACCACCAGCGGCAGGCCGTCCACCACGCGCGCCACCACGAGGTGGAACGAGTTGCTGCCCAGGTCGACGGCTGCCAGCGTGCGGGTCACGCCGGCCGGGCCGAGACCAGCGCTACCGCATCGGGCGCGAGGCCCTCGCCGGCCGTGGCCTCCAGGCGCGCCACGCGCAGCGCGGCACGCACGTCGGCGGCCACGGCCTCGACGTGCGGCGCGTGCGCGCTGCCCACCTGCAGCACGGCCTCGGCCAGCGGCACGCCGGGGCTGAGCTTGTGCTCGGAGCGCCAGCGGCGCACCGCCACCAGCAGCGCCAGCGCGGCCTCGCCCTGCGCTAGGGCCGTGCTGTCGTGCCAGCCGGCGGGCGGCGCCGGCCACGGCGCGCGGCCCACGCTGGGGCAGGCCAGCGGGCCGGCGAACAGCTCCTGCCACACCACCTCGGCCACGTGCGGCACGAAGGGCGCCAGCAGGCGCACGATCGTGGCGAGGGCGTCGAAGAGGCCGGCCTGGGCTGCGCGGCGCGCCTGCGCGCCGGCCGGCGTCGTGTCGTGCAGGCGGCCCTTGACCAGCTCGAGGTAGTTGTCGCACAGGTCGTGCCAGAACAGCTGCTCGACCTTGCCCTTGGCGGTGCCGAACTCGTAGGCCTCCAGGTCGTCCTGCACGGCCTTGGTGGCCGCCGCCAGCCGCGCGCGCATCCAGCGGTCGACGGGCTCGGCCGGGTCGCCGGGCGCGGGCGCCCAGCCGGCCAGGTGCGTGCGCGCCAGGCGCGCGGCGTTCCACAGCTTCACGCCCAGCGCACGGCCGCGCGCGAGGTCCTCGGTGCTGTAGACGTAGTCGTTGCCCAGCGTGGCCGACAGCGCCCAGTAGCGCACCGCGTCGGCGCCGTGCTCGTCCACCAGCGTGTTGGGGTCGGTGGGGGCGTTGCCCTTGCTCTTGCTGATCTTCTGCTTGCCCGGCGCCTGCACGTGGCCCGAGATCATCGCGTCGCGCCACGGCACCTGGCCGTGGTGGATCCACGACTTGACGATGGTGTAGAAGGCCCAGGTGCGGATGATGTCGTGGGCCTGCGGGCGCAGCGTCATGGGCAGCGGGCTGCGGGGCGCGCCGTCCGGGTCGCCCCAGCGCGCGTTGATCTGCGGCGTCTCGCTGGAGGTGGCCCAGGTGTCCAGCACGTCGCGCTCGGCGCGCCAGGCGCTGCTGCCGCAGGCCCGGCAGGGCGTGGCGGGCTGGCGCACGGTGGGGTCCACGGGCAGCTCGTGGTCCTCGGCCACCCGCACCTCGCCGCAGCGCTCGCAGTACCAGGCGGGGAAGGGCACGCCGAAGAAGCGCTGGCGCGAGATGCACCAGTCCCACTCCAGGCCCTCGACCCAGTTGCGGTAGCGCTTGCCCATGTGCGCCGGGAACCAGCGCACCTGCTCGCCCAGCCGCACCAGGTCGGCCTTCTTGTCGAGCACCTTGACGAACCACTGGCGCGTGGGCAGGAACTCGATCTCGCGGCCCGTGCGCTCGTAGGCCTGCACCACGTGGTCGATCTCGCGGCTGGCCAGCAGGTGGCCGGCGGCCTTGAGGCGCTCGAGGATGGCCTTGCGCGCCTGGTTGGCGTACAGCCCTTCCTCGGGGCCGGCCAGCGCCGTCATGCGGCCGTCGGCGCCCAGCAACTGCCGCAGCGACAGGCCGTGCTTCTGGTACCACTCGACGTCGGTCTTGTCGCCGAAGGTGCAGCACATCACGCAGCCGGTGCCCTTGGCCGGGTCCACCTTCTCGTCGGCCAGCACCGGCACCTCGTGCCCGAACAGCGGCACGCGCGCACGCCGGCCCAGCAGGGCGGCGTGGCGCGGGTCGGTGGGGTGCACGAACACGGCCACGCAGGCACCCAGCAGCTCGGGACGCGTGGTGGCGATGGTGAGCGAGCCGCCGCCGTCGAGGTCGAAGCGCAGGTCGTTGAACAGCGTGCGCTTCTCCTTCGCCTCCAGCTCGGCCTGCGCCACCGCCGTCTGCGTCTCGGTGTCCCACAGCGTGGGGGAGGTCTTGAGGTAGACCTCGCCCTTGCGGAACAGGTCCAGGAAGCCGCGCTGGCTGATGCGCATGCAGCGCTCGTCGATGGTGCTGTAGGCCAGCGACCAGTCCGACGAGATGCCCAGCCGGCGCCACAGCGCCTCGAACTGCCGCTCGTAGGTGCGGCTGGTCTGCAGGCACAGGGCCACGAACTCGGGGCGCGGCATGCTGCGCCCCTGGACGCCGTGCTCCTTCTCGGCCAGCCGCTCGGTGGGCAGGCCGTTGCCGTCGAAGCCGAAGGGGTAGAAGACGTTCTTGCCGCGCATGCGCTGGTAGCGCGCGATGCACTCGGCCTGCGTGTAGGAGAACACGTGGCCGATGTGCAGGCTGCCCGAGACCGTGGGCGGCGGCGTGTCGATGGCGAAGACCTCGGCCGTCGAGGCCGGGTCGAAGCGGTGCACGCCGAGCCGTTCCCACAGCTCCTGGGCGAAGGCGTCGATGGCCTTGGGGTCGTAGTTCGCGTCGAGCATGGGCAGGGGGCCAGCCGGGGGAGGCGCCTACCCTACCGGGCCCGTGCGCCGGGCCGAAGGCTGGCCGGCGCGCCGGCGGGCGCGCGCAGCCCCGCTAGGCGAGCGGGCCGCCGGGGCCGCCGTCGCCGCGCGTGGGCAGCTTGCCCTTGGCCAGCAGGCCGGCGCGCGCGCTCTCGAGGTCCAGCGCCGCCTCCACGCGCCGCGCGTAGGACTCGATGGTGTCGTCGTCGGAGCGCACCAGGCGCAGCATGTCGCCCACCTGCAGCAGCAGCTCGGGGTCGTCCTCGATGCGGAAGCGGTAGCGCACGATCAGGTAGGAGAGGTTGTCGAGGAAGATGCGCCGGCTGGTGCTGGTGGTGACCCAGTGGATGAGCGCGGCCAGCAGCAGCGCCACCAGCAGGCCGCCGGCCAGCCAGGCCAGGATGTCGCCCAGCGCCCCGCGCGGGTTGTTGACGTGGCTGGCGGCCTGCGCCTCGCGCACCAGCACGTAGAGGTGCGTGCCCACGCCGGCCAGCACGAACACGAAGCCCGCCAGCGCGTCGAGCCGCTGCAGGATGAAGTCCCGGAACTGCTTGACCTTGTCGGTGCGGATCCCCAGCAGCTCCTTCATCGCGCCGCGCTCGCGCTTGACGGCCACCGCGCGCGCCAGGAAGAAGGCGCCCATCGCGATCAGGATCCAGGCGATGATCTGGCGCTCGACGTACTGCACGGGGGCCTCGCACCCCAATGTGCCGTGCCCGGGGCCCGGCAGCCCACCTTTCCCGCGCGTGACCCGGAGCGTCGGCCCGCCGCGCCGGTTCAGCGTGCAGGCCCGGCTGGGGTCACGGGCACGGGTGCCGGGTTGCAGTGCCGGGCGGCGCTGCCTGCCCGCGCGCCCCGGCGCAAGGGTGCCGGCTGCCGGGCGGGTAGGCTCTGCCCGTGACCACCGTGGCCTGCGAGCTGGCGCGCCTGGGGCGCATCGAGGCGCGCGCGCGCGCGGCGCCGGTGGCGCGCCGCGTGCAGCTGGCCCTGCTGGCGGCTGCCCTGCTGCTGGCCGCCGTGCACCGCTGGGCCGCGCCCGTGCCGGGGCTGGGCGGGCTGGAGGGCAGCCCCTCCGCGGCGCTGGCCGCCACGCTGGCCCTGCTGGCCGTGGGTCCCCTGCTGGCGCGGCTGGGGCCGTGGCTGTGGCGCCCGCGGGCGGCGGCGCTGGCGCGGCGGCTGGACGATGCCCCCGGGGGCCACGACGAGGTGGCCACGGCGCTGGACGCCGAGCGCGGCCGGGTGGGCGGCGCGCTGGCGGGCGTGCTGGTGGCCGGGGTGGCTGCGCGCCTGGCGAGCCAGGCGGCAGGGGCGGGCGCCGGGCCCGTGCCGGGCCCGCGCAGGGCCGTGCGGCGCCTCGCCCGGCTGCTGGCGGGCCTGTGCGCGCTGGGCTTCCTCGCGCTGCTGCTGCTGCCCGGCGTGCGCGGCGCCGGCGGC
>JBJTIJ010000222.1:0-22026 GCA_046094945.1 Planctomycetia bacterium
CACCTGCGCCAGCGTGGCCGCCAGCCCGGGGGCCAGCGCCAGTGCCTGGCGCAGGGAGGCCGCTTCCACCTCCACCCGGCGCGCATCGCTCGAGGCGCGCACCGTGGCACTGCGGTCTTGCCCGGTGAGCAGGCTCATCTCGCCGAACAGCTCACCCGGCCCCAGCGTGGCCACCGTGCGGCTGGTGCTGCCCTCCTCGACGCTCACGGCCACGCGGCCGGTGTCCACCACGAAGCACGAGCGGCCGGGCGCGCCCTGGCGCACGATGCGCTCGCCGGCGCTGACGTCCACGGTGTGGGCGCCGCGCGCCAGCACGTCGAGCGCCTCCTCGGGCAGCGCCTTGAAGAGCGCCGCGGCGGCCAGCCTGGCCCGCACCTCGGCGGGCCCCAGGGCCGTCGCGGCCGTGCCGCGACGGAAGCGCGCCTGCTCCTGCACGGGGTAGGGGAACTCGATGCCCGCGCGCTGGAAGTGGTACCAGGCCTGGATCATCGCATCGCTGCGGATGTCGTTGAGGCGCTGCAGGTCCTCGAGCCAGACCTTGACCTCGTAGTCGACGCTGCTGGCCGAGAAGGCCTTGAGGCGCACCACGGGCGCGGGGTCGTGCAGCACGCCGGGCACGTCCTCCAGCGCGCCGCGCAGCACCTCGCGCACGCGGTTGGGCGGCGTCTCGTAGGGCGCCCCCACGATGAAGCTCTCGCTGTGCAGCGGCGTGGGCCGGCTGAGGTTGCGCAGCGTGCCACCGGCCATGCTGCGGTTGGAGAGCGTGACGATGTCGCCCGAGCGCGTGCGCAGGTGCGTGGCGCGGCGCGAGATGGCCACCACCTGGCCCTCGATGTCGCCCACCACCAGCCAGTCGCCCTCGCTGTAGGCACGCTCGCTCACCAGCGCCATGCCCGCGAAGAAGTTCGACAGCGTCTCCTGCAGCGCGAAGCCCAGGATCACCGTGCCCACGGCCGAGGCCGTGAACAGCGTGGAGAGCAGGTCGGGCCGGTCCCAGACCACGCCCAGCACGAAGAACAGCGTGCCCAGCAGCAGCAGGTAGCGCACCGCATCCAGCACCAGCACCGGCGGGCTGGCGCCCAGCGCCGCGCCCACGGCCGGCGAGCGCAGGAAGGCGCGCACGAGGCCCAGCACGCTCCACGCGCCGAAGAACACCAGCAGGCTCCACGCACTGCTGGCCAGCACGTGCTCGGGCTCGCTGCCCCACTGCAGGGGGTGGCCGTGCACCAGAGCGGCCACCAGCAGGCCCAGCGCCGGGCCCAGCACCAGCGCCAGGCCGGCCACGCTGCCCCACCACGCCACGCGCCGGCGCGCCAGCCCGCGCAGCAGGCGCACGCCCGACCACAGCACCGTCACGGCCACGAGGGCGCCCACGGCCCACGCGGTGCCCGACACCAGTCCCGGCGGCAGCAGGCTCACGGCCGCGGCAGCGGCGCGACCACCCGGGGCCGGCCGTCCTCGGAGAGCGCCACCATCACCACCTCGGCATCGGTGCACAGGCGCCGCTCGCCGGTGGCGAGGTTCTCGCCGTGCAGCTCCACGCTCAGGCGCATCGACGAGCGGCCCACCGAGCGCAGCGTGGCTGTCACCACCACGGCCTCGCCCAGCCGCACGGGCGCGCGGAAGTCCACCGACACCATGCGCGACGTCACCACCGAGCCCCGGGCATGCCGGATGCCCACGATGGCCGCCGCCTCGTCCATCAGCGAGAGCGCCACGCCGCCGAACAACGTGCCCAGGGCGTTGGTCTGCCCCGGCATCACGATCTTCGTCAGCGTCACGGAGGGCAGGTCGGACACGCGCGGCTCCAAGGGCAGGTGCCGGAGTGTACCGGGCGGCCCGCGAGGGCCCGCGCGCCCGTGTAGAACGGGGCCATCCTCGGAGGCACGCATGCACCGCACCATCCCCACCCTCGTCACCCTCTCTGTCCTCTGCCTGCTGGCCGTGCTGGGCGCCAGCCTGCTGGCGGCGCGCGGCACGGCGCAGGCCGAGGACGAGCGCAACGGCCTGCGCTTCATCTCCATCAGCGGCGACGGCAGCAACGCCAAGGCCTGGTTCGAGGGCGCGCCGGCCTCGGGCATGCGCGTGCAGGAAGCGCTGGACCGCTTCGCGCGCGAGGGCTACCGCTTCGCCGGCCTGCAGCCCAGCTGGCGTGCCTCGCAGGTGCAGGTGAGCAGCGGCAGCAGCCCCGCGAGCAGCACGCAGGGCGATGCCACCTTCGTGCTGGTGCTCGAGCGCCGCTAGGGGCGCCGGCCGGCGGCTAGGCCGGCCTGTGGCCCTGCGGGTCCACGCGCCGCCCCAGCACGCCCAGCGCGCGTGCGCAAGCCACCAGGCCCCACACGCTGGCCGCGCGCACCAGCACGCCCACGGGCAGCAGCGGCCAGCCCCCCTCGCGTGCGAGCCGCGCCAGCGCCCACTCCGCGCCGCCCAGCCCCCACCAGCCCGCGCTGGCGGCCAGCACCACCAGCGGCCGCTGGGCCATCCAGAGCGCGGCCCACCACGGGCGCGCCAGCCACGGCTCCCCTACCGCGCGCGCCAGCGCCAGCAGGGCCACGCCCATGCCGCCCAGCACCAGCAGCACGGGCACGCCCCAGCCTGCCGCCCCCTGCCAGGCATGGAGGCGCGGGCCCACGAAGGCCAGCAGCAGGCCGGGCGCCAGCCACGCCAGCGCCCACGCCAGGAAGGTGGCAAAGCTGCGCACGTCGCCGCGCTCCAGCGCCAGCGCACGGCCGAAGCCGCTGGGCGTGTCATGGCCCGCGGCGCTCATGCCGACGAGGTCCAGCTGCCAGCGCAGCACGAAGAGCAGGGCCGGCACCTTGAGCAGCCAGCCCAGGAAGGCCAGGCCCGGCACCCAGCCCAGCAGGTCCAGCGCCAGCAAGCCTGCCGAGGCCAGCGCCCACCACGCCCGGCCCGGCCCGCGCCCGGGGAAGGCCAGCGCCTCGCCGGGCCAGCCCGGCGGCCAGTCGCGCACGCCGGCCACGCGCGGCACGGCGCGGCCCTGCTTCTCGGCGAAGGTGAGCGTGCTGGCCTCGCGGCCGGCCGCGGGCCCCTGGGGCTCGGCCCCTGGCGGCGCCGCCCCGTGCAGGGCTACGCCCTCGGGCTGCGCCCGGGCCGGGCGCGCTGCCGGCGGCTCGAGCTCCAGGCGCAGCGGCGCAGGCGGCACGGGCTGCGCGGCGCCCGGGGGGGCCTGCGGCAGCCCCGGACCCTCCTGCGCTGCAGCGTCGGGCGTGGGCTGCGGCTCCATGCCCCCAGCCTAGCGCCAGCCCCGAGCCAGGGCGCCGCGCCCGGCAGGCGCGGGTGGACGCCGGGCGGCGCTAGCCGGCGCTAGCCGGCGCTGGCCGCGGCCGGCTCGCCCTCGGTGAGGCGCACGGCCACCTTCTTGGAGACGCCCGCCTCCTCCATGGTGACGCCGAACAGCACGTCGGCGGCCTCCATGGTGGTCTTGGCGTGCGTCACGACCAGGAACTGGCTGCGGTCGTTGTACTCCTTCACCAGGGCCACGAGCCGCCGCACGTTGGCCTCGTCGAGCGCCGCGTCCACCTCGTCGAGGATGGCGAAGGGGCTGGGCTTGGCCTTGAACACCGCGAACAGCAAGGCCACGGCGGTGAGCGTGCGCTCGCCGCCCGAGAGCAGGCTGATGCTGCGCTGCTGCTTGCCCGGCGGGCGGGCCACCACCTCCACGCCCGACTCCAGCGGCCGGCTGGCGTCCTCGAGCGTGATCTCGGCGCTGCCGCCGCCGAAGAGGCGCCGGAAGGTCTCGCGGAAGTGCACGCGCACCTGCTCGAAGGTCTCGGCAAAGCGCGTGGTGGAGAGCGTGTCCAGCTCGAGGATGGCCTGCTCGAGGCCGCTCTTGGCCACCAGCAGGTCCTGCTCCTGCGTGCGCATCAGGTGCACCTGCTGCTCGACCTCGGCCAGCTCGGCGATGGCGTTCATGTTCACGCCGCCCAGCTCCTCGAGGCGCGCACGCAGGTCGTCGAGCAGCGCGTCGAGGTCCACGCCCTCGGGCACGGCCCCCACGCCGGGGTCGCCGGCCGCTGCGACCAGGTCGACGCCCTGGTCGGTGCGCACCTGGTCGAGCAGCGCCTCCAGGCGCGCCCGCACCTCGCCGTCCTGCATGCGGTGGGCGTCCAGCCGCTCGCGCACGGCCTCGTGCAGGCGGGCCAGCTCGTGGCGGCGCTCGGCGTGCTGCCCGCGCGAGCCCTCGGCCACGGCCAGCCGCTCGCGTGCGCCCACCAGGCGGTCGCCCGCGCCGGCGCGCTCGGACTCGGCCGTGCGCGCACGCGCCTGGGCCTCGGCACGGTCGACCTCGGCCTCGGCGATGCGCCGCGTGCCCTGCTCGGCCTCGGCGCGCAGCTGGCTGGCACGCGCCAGCAGCTCGTCCTGCTCGCGCCGCGAGCGGTCGCGCCGCTCGGCCGCCTGCTCGGCCCGCCCGGTGGCCTGCGCGTGCGCGAGGCGCAGCTCCATGCGCCGCTCCAGCGCCGCCTTGCGCTCGGACTCCACGGCCAGGTAGCCGCGCCCGGCCTCCTCGGCCCGCTCCTCCAGCGACTGGCGCTCGCCCTCGAGGGCCTCGAGGCCGGCCGCCAGCGTCACGAGCAGCGCCGCCGCCTGCGCGCGGCGCTGGCCGAACTCCTCGCGCTCCTGGTCCACCAGCGCGAGCTGCGTGTCCAGGTCGCGAGCGGCACGCTCGACGCGGGCCAGCGCCTCGCGGCTGCGCGTGCTGTCCTGGTGGTGGCCGGCCAGCTCACGCCGCAGCGCCAGGATGCGCTCCTCGTAGGCCACGCTGTCCTGCTGCGCCTGGGCCACCTGCCCCTGCGCCGCCTCGACGGCCTCCGAGAGCCGCTGGCGCTCCTCGCGCAGGCGGCGCATCTCGGCGATGCGCTCCACCAGGCCCAGCGAGGGCCCGTCGCGTCCGGCCCACAGCGCACCGGAGGCGGCCACGCGGTCGCCCTCGGGCGTCACGGCCGTGCACGGGCCGCGCTGCCAGGCCTCGACACCGGCGGCGAGGTCGGCCACCAGCACCGTGCCGGCCACCACCGAGGCCACCAGCCGCTGCAGCGGCTCGCTGGCCCCCAGCGCGCCCACCTCGGGCGGCAGGGGCGGCGCCTCCTTGCGCAGCATGTCCAGGCTCAGGAAGCGGGCCCGCTCGTGCTTGCCGCGCGCGCGCAGCCAGTCCACCCAGCGCAGTGCATCGGCGCGCGTGGCCACCACCACCGCCGAGGCCTCCTGGCCCAGCAGGCGGTCGAGCGCCTGGGCGCCCGCGCCCTGCGCCTCGACGAGGTCGGCCAGCAGGCCCAGCACGCCCTGGCGCGCCCCAGCGGCGTCGGGGGCCGTGCCCTCGACGGCACCCAGCACGGCGCGCGCGCCCTCCTCGACGCCCTCGCGGGCGCCCACGAGGCGCTCGAGCACCTCCAGGCGGGCCGCCTTGGTGGCGCGCTCCTCGGCCAGCAGGGCGCGGCGCCGGCGCGCCTCCTCCAGCGCCTGAAGGGCGCGCGTGCGCATCTCCTCGGCCTGCTGCAGCGCCTGGGCCGAGCGCTGCGCCGCCTGCTCGAGCTGGGCGGCCGAGGCCGTCAGCTCGTGGGCCTCGCTGTCGCTGCGGCCGCGCTGCGCCACCAGTTCCTGCCGGCGCTGGGAGAGGCGCGCCAGCCGGTCGTCGGCCTGCCGCACCTCGGTGCGCTGCTCGGTCTCGCGGTTGCGCTGCTCGGAGATGCGGCCCAGCGCCGCCAGCGCCTCGCGCTTGGCCCCGTCGTGGGCGTCGCGGATGCCGGCCAGCCGCCCGTCGAGCGCCTGCAGGTCGGACTCGGCCGCGGACACCTCGGCGGCGCAACGGGCCACCTCGGCCTGCGCCTCGCCGTGCGAGGTGTCGAGCGCGGCCACCTCGCCGGCCAGCGACCCGGCGCGGCCCTCGGCCTCGGCCGCCTGCTGGCCCGCCGCGGCCACGCGCTCGCGCAGCTCGTCGGCACTGCGCGTGGCGTAGGCGGCGCGGTCGTGGGCCGCACGCGCGTCGCTGGCGGCCTGCGTGATCAGGCCCTCCAGGCGCGCCACCTCGTCGCGCGCCGCATCGCGCTCGGCCTCGGCGGCCTGCCCGGCCTGCTCGAGGGCCGCGAGGTCGGAGGCGGCCGCCGCCTCCTCGCCCACCAGCGAGGCCAGCGCCGCCTGCACCTGGTCGCGCTCGGCGGCGATGCTGCGGTAGCGGTGCACGGCGCGCAGGAGGCGGTTCTTCTCCATCTCCTGGCGCAGCTCCTGGTAGCGGCGCGCCCGGCCGGCCTGCACCTTGAGCGAGCGCAGGCGCTTCTCCTCCAGCTCCAGCACGTCGCGCAGGCGCTCGAGGTTCTCGTGCGTGCGCTGCAGCTTCTGCTCGGCCTCCTTGCGGCGCTGCTTGTAGCGCGCCACGCCGGCGGCCTCCTCGAAGATGCTGCGCCGGTCCTGCGCATCGGCGTTGAGCAGCGCGTCGATGCGCCCCTGCTCCATGATGGCGTTGCCCTCGATGCCCAGGCCCGTGTCCAGCAGCAGCTCGCGGATGTCCTTGAGGCGCGCCGGCTGGCCGTTGACGAGGTAGTCGCTCTCGCCGGCGCGGTTGAGGCGGCGCGTGAGCGCGACCTCGGCATGCTCGGTCTTGAGCAGGCCGTCGCTGTTGTCGAGCACCAGCGTCACCTCGGCCAGCGCGGAGGGCTTGCGCGTGCCGCTGCCGCTGAAGATCACGTCCTCCATGCGCTTGCCGCGCAGGCTGCGCGGGCTCATGTCGCCCAGCACCCACTTGATGGCGTCCACCACGTTGCTCTTGCCGCAGCCGTTGGGCCCGACGATGGCGCTGATGCCGGCATCGAAGTCGAAGGCCGTGCGGTCCACGAAGCTCTTGAAGCCCTGGATCTCGAGCCGGCGGATCTTCATCGGGAAGGCTCCCAGCGGGGACGGGGGTGGAGGCGGCAGGCCGCAGGCCGGGAGGCCCGCCGGGACGGCCGGGACAGGCCCCTGGAGGCCCAGCCCAAGCCCCCGAGGATGCGCGAGGCCCCGGACAGCGCCGGCCGGGCCGGGGCGGGGGCCGTCCCGCCGCTCATGCGCCCCCGGTCTCGCCGCGCAGGCGTCGCCGCGGCCAGGGGTCGACGGCGGACTCGACCACGGCCTGGTCGCGCCCGGCGTCCTCGAAGGCCGCCAGCAGGTCGTCGAGCAGGGGCGTGCCCCCGGAGTCCACGCGGTGGCGCACCCGCAGCCGCCAGGGGCCGCCTTGCGCGCGGCGGGCCCAGGCCGGCTCGCGGCGCACGCCCGGGCTGCCGCCGGGGGCGGGCCGGTAGCTGGGCAGGTCGTGGCCCTCCCACCAGGCCTGCGCCCCGGGCACGCGCTCGCGGTCGAGCCCGGCCAGCCGCAGCGCGGCCTCTTCCACCGGGGCCTCCACCAGCACCAGCGGCAGGTCGTGGGGCTGGGCCGCCTCCAGCGCCGCACGGGCCAGGCGCTCCACCAGCGCACCCGCCAGCGCCGCCCGCTCGTCTTCCCGCCCGGGGCCGGGCAGCAGCAGCGAGGCCGCTCGGGCCGCCCCCACCGGCTCCAGCACGTGCCAGGCGCCGGCGAGGTCCACCAGCGGGTGCTCCTCGCGCGCCAGGCTCCACAGGGCCCCGCCCGGCTCGGCCGCCCCGCCGCCCAGCAGGGCCCGGCGCGCAAGCGCAGCCTGCACCGCCAGGCCCGCCAGCCGCCCCACCTCGGCCAGGGCCGCCTCCCGCACGCCCTCGCCGGCCACGGCCGCGCTCACGAGGTTGACGGCTGCGGCACTGGCCACCGAGACATCGCCGTGGTCGAAGCGCAGCGGGTCGGGGCCTTCGCCTTCCTCCCCGCGCAGCCAGCGCGAGCCGCGGCTGGGCCGCCCGGCCTGCTCGAAGACCACGCGCGGCTCGCCGACCTCGGAGGCCCCCGCCAGCGCCTCGCGCACCAGCGCACGCAGCGCCGGCTCGGAACCCGCGCCACGCGGCACGGCCAGCGTGAGGTCGGGCCCGCAGCGGCGCCCAGCCGCACGCAGCGCCCGCTGCTCGCGCAGCAGCAGGCGCGCCACGCGCAGGGCCTCGTCGCCCACCTGCCCGTAGCACAGCCCCGGCGGCGCCGGCGGCGGCACGGCCCGGCCGGCCAGCCGCGCCGGCCCCTCGGCCGAGAGCACCAGCTCGAGCGCCAGCTGCCCGCTGCGGCCCGGGAAGGCGGCCAGCTCGGGAGACAGCACCAGCTCGCGCAGTTCCTCGCGCAGCGCCTCGTCGTCCAGGGGCGCCGTGTAGGGCGCCAGCAACACGTTGACGTCTTCCAGCGCCAGCGTGCGCGCGGCGAAGGGTGCCGCCACGCTCACCGCCCGGCGCAGGGCCGCCACGGCCCGCCGCAGGCCGCGCGCACGCGTCGTGCCCTCGCCCCACAGGTGCCGCTCCAGCAGGCGCGCCGCGGGCAGCGTCAGCGCCGTGAGCGCCAGCGGCTGGCCCAGGTCATAGAGGTGCAGGTCGCCCAGCCGATGCGCCTCGGCCACCGGGGCGGGCAACACCTCGCTCAGCAGGTGCTCGGCCATCACGCGCTCGCCCAGCGCCTGCGCCGCCTCGCCGGGCGAGGCGGCCCGCACGCCCGGCTGGCCCGTGCCGAGCGCGGCACGCACGTGCTGGCGCTCCACCTCGACGCGCTCCACGCGCCCCACGCGCGAGTCGTGGCCGCGCGCGAACATCTCGGCGCGCACCAGCGCGGCCACGAGGCCCGGGTCCACGCGCCGCAGGCGCGAGGCCAGCAGCCGCTCCTCGACGGCGCGCGCCACCTCGTCGGCCTCGGGCGCGGGCAGCCCATCCTCGCGCACCAGCGCCGCGGCCAGCTCGCCCTTGCGGAAGGGGCCGGCCGCGAGGCCCAGCGTGCCGCCCACCTGCGGCAGCGCGCCGGCGCCGCCCTCGCCCAGCTCGTGCCGGCGCTGGGCGCGCTGCTCGCGGTAGAGGATGTAGGCCTTGGCCGTGCGCGCATGGCCCGCCTCGATCAGCACCTTCTCCACCGCGTCCTGCACGTCCTCGATGCCCGGCACCGACTGCGCCGCACGGGCCAGCAGGGCCTCCACCAGCCCGGCCAGCTGCTCGGCCAGGAAGCGGTCGCTGCCGCCCACGGCCTCGGCGGCCCGGAAGATGGCCTCGGCGATCTTGCGCCGGTCGTAGGCGACCAGCCGCCCGTCGCGCTTGCGCACCTGGCGGGGCACGTTCACGCCCGCGGCTTGCCCTTGGGGCCCTCGCGGCCGCCCCGCCCGCCCTCGCGCGAGCGCTCCTTCTCCTTCTCCTTCTCCTTCTCGCGCGCCCGGCGCGCCTCGCCCAGCGCGGCCACCTGCTTGACCTCCTCCATGAACTCATGGATGTCCTGGAAGTCGCGGTACACGCTGGCGAAGCGCACGTAGGCGATGTGGTCGAGCTTCTTGAGCTCGTCCATCACCAGCTTGCCCACGTAGGTGACGGGCACCTCGCTGTCGAACTCCTCCAGCACCTTGTTCTCGATGCGCTCCGTGATGGCCTCGAGCGCGGCCACCGGGATGGGCCGCTTCTCGCAGGCCTTGAGCAGCCCCAGCAGGATCTTGCGCCGCTCGAAGGGCTCGCGGCGCTCGTCCTTCTTGACCACCCGCAGCGGGCTCTCCTCGATGCGCTCGTAGGTGGTGTAGCGGCGGTCACAGGCCACGCACTCGCGCCGGCGCCGGATGGCGAAGCCATCGTTGCTGGCGCGCGAGTCCACCACGCGGTCATCGTCCACCTTGCAGAAGGGACAGCGCACCGGGGGGCTCCGAGGGGCAGGATCGCCCGCGCGCCGCGCGGGGCCGCGCCCGGGCCGCGGCGCGGCACGCGGCGGGCAGCCTCCCGGCCCAACCCGTGGGAGGCCGCTGGACCTTACCACCCCACGGGTTGCGCGCGCAAGGCTCGCGGACGCGCATGATACGCTCCCACACCCCCGAGGCCCGCCCCCCGTGTCCGTCGCGATCCTGGCCGACATCCACGCCAACATCGAGGCCCTCGGGACAGCCTTGGACTTCGTGGCCTCCAAGGGCATCCGGCGCCTCATCTGCCTGGGTGACATCATCGGCTACGGCCCCAACCCGCGCGAGTGCCTCCAGCGCCTGTTCAGCAGCGAGATCGCCATCATGGGCAACCATGAGGAGGCGGTCATGTTCTACGGGGAAGACTTCAACCCCAAGGCGCGCGCCTCCATCGAGTGGACCAAGGACCAGCTCAACAGCGCCGCCTTCCCGCGCACCGAGAACTACGACCTGTGGAACTTCCTGGGCACCATGCAGCAGGTGGTCGAGGACGGCGACGTGATGTACACGCACGGCAGCCCGCGCGTGCCCACGCGCGAGTACGTCGTGCCGGCCGACGCAGGCAACCAGGAGAAGATGCAGGGCATCTTCGCGCTCATCAAGCGCGTGTGCTTCATCGGCCACAGCCACGTGCCGCACATCTACACCTCGGACGGCAAGCATGCCGACCCCGAGAAGCTGGGCGGCGCCATCGACCTGCGCAAGCTGGGCGACCGCAAGGTGCTGATCAACGTGGGCAGCGTGGGCCAGCCGCGCGATGGCGACCCGCGGCTCTCCTTCGTGACCTTCGACGGCCACATCGTGCGCTTCCACCGCCTCGAGTACGACGCCAAGGCCACGGCCGAGAAGATCTACGCCGTGCCCGAGATCCCCGACTTCCTCGGCGACCGGCTGCTGGTGGGCCGCTAGGCCACGTCGCCCGGCCCTGCGGCAGGCCGCGGTCCCGGCCGCTGTGCCCGCTGGTGAGCTGGCGCGACCGCCCGGGCCGCCATCCGCATTCGCTCCCGCGCGCGACGGCGCCTGCCTAGACTCGCACCCTTCCCCCCGGAGCCAGCGCCAGCGCATGGAAAAGCGGGTCCTGTTCGCCGTGCTGCTGTCCTTCGTGACGGTGGTGGCCTTCCAGGCGCTCACGGGCCAGTGCAGCCCCAAGCCGCCGCCGCCCGCGGGCGGCGGGCCGGCCACCCCGGCCGCAGGCAGCCCCGCGGCCCCCGGCAGCAGCGAGCCCGCACCCGGTCCGGGGGCTGCTGCACTGCAGCCCGGGCAGCCGGCTGCGCCCGGCGCAGCGGCAGCGGCACCGGCCGCAGCCCCGGCCGGCGACCCGGGCCCGCAGGCGCAGGCGCCCGAGGCCGTGGTCGAGCGCAAGGCCGGCCGCCTCACGCTGGGCTTCACGACGCGCGGCGCGGGCATCGCCTACGCTTTCCTCGCCGGTGCGCGCGAGCAGGAGCAGGAGGGACCCCTGCCGCTGGTGGTGGGCAGCGACCCGCTGCACCTGTGGGGCCAGGTGGACGAGGCCGGCACGCAGCCTGCGGGCCGCATGCTGGACGGCGGCCGTGCCGACGAGGCCCCGGGCCTGCTGCGCAGCCTGAACTGGACGCGCGACGAGGCGGCCGAGGCCAGCACGGCCGAGGACGACATCGTCTACACCTTCCGCACCGCCGACGGGCGCCTGTTCACCAAGCAGTGGCTGCTGCCCAGCGACCCCGAGGGCCTGGACGTGCGCCTGCGCCTGCAGGTGCGCGGGGCGCCCGCGGGCACGCCCCAGCCCGTGCGCCTGCTGGTGAGCGGCGGCTTCCTGGCCGAGGAGTCGCAGGGCAGCCGCATGAGCCTGCCCGCCGACGCCATCTGGCGCCGGCGCAGCGACCCCGACCTGCGCGAGGGCCACGCCTTCGGCTTCGAGCCCGTGGCCATGGACGCACCCAGCCTGCTGGAGGCCAACCCGGTGGAGGTGCTGGGCGTGCGCAGCCAGTACTTCCTGCTGGCCCTGTTCCATGCGCCGGGCAGCAAGGCGCTGCCCATCACGCGCTTCTGGGCCAGCGGCGAGGCAGCGCAGGCCCGCCCGGCCATGGAGCAGTCGCTGGTGGACTTCTGGCGCCAGCGGCTGGGCCGCGACGCCACCCAGCCGGGCCAGGAGGCCTTGAAGCGTCGCCTGCTGCACGGGCGCGACCACACGCTGCACGCGTGGGCCGCACTGGACCTGCCCACCGGCCCCGACGCCGGCGCCATCGAGGCGGCCTTCTACCTCGGGCCGGTGGCGCGCGAGACGCTGCGCCGCGAGGCCTACGAGCCGCTGGCCTCGGTCATCACCTACCCCGGCGCCTTCGACTGGCTGGCCAACTTCCTGCTGTGGATCTACGACCGCTGGCGCCTGCTGCTGGGCAGCGCGGGCCTGGCCGTGATCCTGATGACGCTGGTGGTGCGCGGCGGCCTCATGCCGCTCTCGATCCGCAACCAGCTCGGCATGCGCCGCTACGGGCGCAAGGTGGCCAAGGTCAAGCCGCAGCTGCAGGCCCTGCAGAAGCGCTACGAGGGCAACCGCAAGAAGCTGCAGGAGGAGACCGTCAAGCTCTACCGCGAGCACGGCATCGGCTTCCCCACCGGCTGCCTGATGATGTTCCTGCAGATCCCGATCTTCTTCGCGCTGTTCTCGTCGCTGCGCGTGGAGTACACGCTGCGCGGCGAGGGCTTCCTGTGGATCCGCGACCTCTCCGGCCCGGACCGGCTGCTGGACCTGCCGGCGGGCACGCCGCTCGTCAGCAGCATCAACCTGCTGCCGCTGATCTCGGTGCTGCTCTCGCTGTGGCACATGCGCATGATGCCCAAGCCCACCGATGAGCAGAGCGCGCAGCAGATGCGCATGATGAAGTGGATGCCCATCCTCTTCGCCGTGCTGCTCTACAACTACACGGCGGCCCTCTCGCTCTACATGGTGCTCAGCAGCCTGATCGCCGTGATCGAGAGCACGGTGGTGCGCCGGCGCGACGCGGCCGAGTCAGCCGCGGGAGCCTGAGCCGGGGGCCGCTGCCCGAGGCGGGCGCGCTGCGCTGGCTTGCGCTGCGGGCCTGCGACGCCTGCGGCGTGACCCGCTGCGGCGTGCCTGCGAGGTGGCGGCATGCGCCCCACCGCCTCCTCCTCCGCCTCCCCCGCCCTGCCCGGTGCGGCGCCGGCCGCGCCTGCCCGGCCTCGCGACCGGGACGGCCCGGCGATCCCCACTGCCTGCCCGCTGGCCAGCCGCATGGACCTGCACGGGCCGGAATCCCTCGAGCCGCTCGACCTGCTGCTGCTGGCCCTGGGCCGCGCCCACCACGCCCGCGCGGGCGTGGCGCGCGTGCTCGAGCGCGCCGGCGGCCCGCGGCGCCTGTGCGAGGCCGGGCCGGGCGAGCTGGCGCGCAGCACGGGGCTGACGCTGGCCGCCGCCCGGCGCCTGGTGGCCGGGCTGGCCCTGGGGCGGCGCCTGGCCTGCACGCCGCTCGTGGCCGGCGAGCCGCTGTGCAGCACGGCCCAGGTGGCCGAGGCCTACAGCCCGCGCCTGACGGCGCGGGCCCGGGAGCACTTCGTCGTGCTGCTGCTCGACGCGCGCAATCGCGTGCTGCGCGAGGAGCAGGTCAGCGTGGGCACGCTCACGGCCAGCCTCGTGCACCCGCGCGAGGTGTTCGCCGCTGCCATCCGCGAGGGCGCTGCCAGCATCCTGCTGCTGCACAACCACCCCTCCGGCGACCCGGAGCCCAGCGCCGACGACGAGGCCGTCACGCGCCGCCTGGTGGCCGTGGGCGAGCTGGTGGGCATCCCCGTGCTGGACCACCTGGTGCTGGGCCGCGGGCGCTTCGTGTCGCTGCTCGAGCGCGGGCTGGTGCCGCCGGTGCGGGTCCCGGCGCCGTCATGAGGCGCGCGGGCCCGCACGGGCCCGCGCGGGCCGCCTTGGCGTGCGGGCCTGCGGCGCAGCCCTAGGCCGGCAGGCTGCCCGACGCGGGGCCGCGGCGCCGGCCGGCTCGCAGGCGCAGCACCTGCCAGCGCTTCCAGTCCTCCAGCGGCATGGGCGTGTCGCCCATGAAGACCTGCCCCGGGGCCTCCAGGCGCTGGTGGCTGGCGATGGCGCCGCGCGCGCCCAGGATGGTGCCCTCGCCCAGCACGGCCTCAGGCGCCAGCGCGCCTTGCGGGCCCACCACGCTGTGGCGGCCCAGCCGCGCGCCGCCGCCCAGCCCGGCCAGTGCGCACACCAGCACGCCGGGCCCCACCTGCACGTTGTGCGAGACCTGCACGAGGTTGTCGAAGGCGGCGCCATCGCCCACGCGCGTGGAGAGGAAGGTGGCGCGGTCGATGGTGGAGTTGGCCCCCACCCGCACGTCGTCGCCCAGCTCCACCGTGCCGTGCTGCGGGAAGCCCACGGGCCCGGCCGCCGTGGGCTCGTAGCCGAAGCCCGGCGCGCCCACCACCACGCCGGCATGCAGCCGGCAGCGGCGGCCCAGCCGCACGCCCGCGTAGAGCACCACGCGCGCGTCCAGCCGCGTGTCGTCGCCCACGCGCGCGCCCGCGCCCACCACGCAGTGCGGGCCCAGCACCACGCGCTCGCCCAGCACCACGCCCGCCTCCACCACGCACAGCGGGCCGAGCTGGCACGAGGCCGGCACCACGGCGTCGGGGGCCACCACCGCGCTCGGGTGCCGCCCCGGCAGCACGGGCGGCTCGGGCCGGAACAGCGCCACGGCCCGCGCGGCCGCCAGCCGCGGCTGGGCGCAGCGCAGGGCGGGCCGCCCGCCCACCGGGTCGCCCGGCCGGCACAGCACGGCCCCGGCCCGCGAGGCCGCCAGCCGGGCCAGTGCGCGCTCGTCCTTGACGAAGGTGAGTTCCTCGGGCCCTGCGGCCTCCAGCGGCCCCACGCCGGCAAGGCGCAGCCCCGCCGGGCCGTCGAGCCGTGCGTCGAGGCGCTGGGCCAGCTCGCCGAGGGTGAAGGTGGGCGTCGTCACGTCTGCTCGCGTGCGGATGGCGCCGCGCCCGGGGCCACCACGGCCCCCCAATGGCACGGGGCTGGCGACCGTCGGCCGCCAGCCCCGCGTGAGGTCACCACGGCTGCCGTGGCACGGGCGCGCTAGGAGCCCTGCGTGCTCGAGGCGGTCTTGCCGTCGAAGAAGATGTCGGCCAGCTTCTTCGAGACGTTGTTCGAGTAGCCGCGCGAGGCCGAGAGGGTCACGAGCGCAGCGGCCACGCCGATGAAGAAGGTCACGCCCAGCACCAGGCTCCACACGGGGCTGGAGGGCTCCTCGTTCATCGTCACGGTCTGCGGGGCCGCACGACGCTTCTCGGGGCGCGCCGGCTTGGTGGCGCCGATGTCCTCGACCTCCTCGGCCTCGCCGCCCTCGGTGAACTCGATGGGCTCGGTGGACATGCCCACGTCGCCGGCCTTGTCCACGAAGGTGTCCTGGCTCGAGATCTCGGCGGTGCGCATGCCGCCCTTCTGCTTGATCTCGGGCTCGTCGAGCGAGATGTCGTCGAGCTTGAGCTCGTCGCTGCCGCCCTTGGAGGCCAGGCCGGCGACGTCGCTCTTCTTGAACTTCATCTGGTCGCCCTCGCGGAAGGCGCGGATCTCGCCCTCGCTGACCAGGCGCTTGAGGCGGGCCTCGTCGATGTTCAACTGACGGAGCACCTCGTCGAAGCTGAAGAACTCGCCAGACTGGGACTTGGCCACGGTGGCCTCCTGGATGCGCAGGGTGGGGGGAATGCCGCCGCCCGTCGGGGGTGCCGAGGGCGCCGGCTGAGTCCTAGAACATCCCAGAAAGGCCCCGCGGGCGCAAGCCTTCGGGCCCGGCCACGGCCGGCGGCCCGGCCGGGCCGCTTGCGGACCCTCGCCCGGGAGCCCGCCCCCGCAAGAAATGGCCTCGGCAGGCCCACAGGCCTCGCCTCCCGCGCCGCCGGCCCGGCCTCGCACGGCCGTGGGGCTGCGGCGGGCGGGCCCTGCTGCGGCTACTTGCCGCCGGGGACGGCGACCTTCTTGGTGGGCAGGCCGGCGCCGGCCGCCGGCGCCTGGGGCCCGCCGGCGAAGGCCTGGTCGTAGGCCTCCTTGAGCTCGGCCCGGGACTTGGCGGAGATGTCGTTGTAGCCCTCGAGCTTGAGGTCCATGTCGATGGCGCGCGCGGCCAGCAGCTTGAGGCCGCCCTTGCTGCCGGGCTCGAAGGCATAGACCAGCACGCGCTCGCGGGCCGTGTCGAAGAACCACACGGCACTCTGGCCGCTGCCAATGGAGGCCGAGAGGGCGATGGCGCGGTTGTTGGAGTCGCTGGTGCCGCCGCCCGGGTTGGGGCCGCCCCGCGTCGTGGGCCCATCGATGGGGTTGATGGTCGGCCCGGGGCTGCGCGGCCCGTTGGGGTTGGGCGCCTCGCCGGGGGTGTCCTCGGCGTGGGCACGCGTGCCCAGCGCGAGGCCCGGGCCCAGCGCGGGCAGCAGCAGCAGGGCCAGCGTGGCCAGCCAGCCGCCGGCCAGGGCGCCGATGAGGAGCGAGCGACGGTCCATGGCAGTCCTCCGGGGGCCGGCACGGGCCGGCCTGCGACCCCACTGTAGGAGCAGGAACAGGCCACGGCCGCTGGCGCGCCGGGCCGCCGCCGCCCCCCGAGGCGCCGCGCGGGCCCCGTGGCGGCGGGCGATCTCACCGGCGCGTCACGGCCCGGGCCCTAGGACGCGGCGGGCGCCTCGGGAGACTCCAGCGGCAGCAGCACCGTGAAGGTGGTGCCCGCGCCCGGGCGGCTCTCCACCTCGATGCGGCCGCCATGGTTGCTGACGATGGTGTGCGCCACCGAGAGGCCCAGGCCCGTGCCCTCGCCCACCTGCTTGGTGGTGAAGAACAGGTCGAAGCAGCGCAGGCGCGTCTCCTCATCCATGCCGCAGCCGTTGTCGGCCACGACGAGGGCCGCCTCGGGCCCGCGTGCCTCGACCTGCACGCGCACCTCGCCGCCCTGCGCCGGCAGCGCATCGGCCGCATTGAGCAGCAGGTTGAGGGCCACTTGCTGCAGCTCGAGCGGGTCGCCGAACACCCCCACCGGCGCGCCGGCGCCGTCGAGCACGAGCGTGCCGGTGGCGCCCTTGCGCTCGACGCGGTGGCGCGCCAGCGCCCACGCGCGCTGGGCGACGTCGCGCAGGTCGACGCGGCGCGGCTCGACGCGCCGCGGCGTGAAGGCCAGCACCTTCTTGACGGTCTCCTCGATGCGCAGCAGCCCGTCCTGCACGAGCGCGAGGTACTCGTCGCGCTTGGCCGGCTCGAGGTCGCCGCGCGCCAGCGCGCGCAGCGCATTCTTCATGCCGCCCAGCGGGTTGTTGATCTCGTGGGCGATGCCCGCCGCCAGCTTGCCGGTGGCCGCCAGCCGTTCGGCCACGGCCAGGTGCTGCTCGGCCTTCTTGACCTGCTCGAGGCCCGTGAGCACGCGGTCCTCCAGCCGGCCCTGGTACTCGGCCACCTCCTCGGCCATGCGGTTGAAGGCGGCTGCCGTGCGGGCCAGCTCGTCTTGCGCGTGGGGCTCGGGCAGGCGGGCGCTGGCGTCGCCCGAGGCCACGCGCGAGGCAGCGCGCGTGAGGGCGTCCAGCGGGCGCACTACCTTGCGCGACAGGAACGCCCAGGTCCCCAGCGACACCAGCAGCAGCCCGCCCAGCATGGCCACGTAGGCGCGCCGCGCGCCGTCGCGCGCGTCGGTCACCTCGGCCACCAGCGCCCAGCGGCGCCCCACCTCGCGGTCCTGGTCCAGCGAGGCCACGACCAGCCCGCGCGGTGCCAGCGTGCCCCCGGGCTCGAGGCTGCGCTGGTAGGCGCCCACGGCCGTGTCGCGCGGCGCACCGGGCGGCAGCGGGGCCACGCGCCGCTTGTCGGCCGCCTGCTGCCACGCGCGCGCGTCGTAGACGCGCAGCGCGCGCCCGGCGGGCGCCGCCGGCGCCTCGCCCTCGCGGCCGGCGCCGGGCACGGGCTCGCCATCGCTGCGCTCGTCCTCCACGAGCCACACGCCGTCCAGGCCTGGGCTCCAGCGCGGCAGGCCCGCCGCCACCTGCTCGCGCGTGGGGCGCAGCAGGTAGGCCAGTGCCGCGGCGCGCGTGGCCTCGCCCGGGCCCAGCACGAGCAGCAGCGAGACCGACAGCAGCAGCAGGGCGTTGAGGCCCACGACGACGGCCAGCAGCTGGACGCGCAGCGACACGCGGGCCAGCCTACTGCCCCACGCGGCCCGGGACCCGGCCGGCGGCTGCGCGCCGCGTGGCCCGGGCCGTGCGGCCACGTGCGGCGGCCATGCGGTGCCGGCCCGCGGTGCCGCCCCGCGGTGCGGCCCCGAGGTGCGGCGACAGCGGATCGGCCGGAGCGGTGCGGCCCAAGCGCGCAGGCCGCCGGGGGAGTCCGACGGTCCGGGCCTGGCCGCCGCCTCCCCCACTGCCCGCGACGCCTCCCGGGCCGTGGCCGAGCAAGCCCGCGAGGCCACGCGCACGCGCCCCTCGCTGGCCGCGGGCATCTTCCTGGGCACGCCCGAGGCGAGCCTGGTGCTGCCCTTCCCGGAGCAGGACGCCGCCGACCGGGCCCGCGCCGAGCCCTTCCTGGCGCGCCTGCGCGAGGTGCTGGCACGCGAGATCGATCCCGACCGGGTCGATCGCGAGGGGCAGCTGCCCGCCGCGGCGCAGGCCGCGCTGCACGAGATCGGCGCCTTCCGCCTCAAGATCCCCGAGGCCTACGGCGGGCTGGGCTTCTCGCAGCAGAACTACAACCGCGTGGTGGCGCTGGTGGGCGCGCACTGCGCCTCGACGGCCATCTGGCTCTCGGCGCACCAGAGCATCGGCGTGCCCAACCCGCTGGCGCTGGTGGGCACGGAGCAGCAGAAGGCGCGCTGGATGCCGCGCCTTGCGCGGGGCGAGCTCAGCGCCTTCGCGCTCACCGAGCCCGAGGTGGGCAGCGACCCTGCGCGCATGCGCACGCGCGCCGAGCCCCTGCCGGGAGGCGGGTGGGTGCTGGACGGCGAGAAGCTGTGGTGCACCAACGGCCCCGTGGCCGACATCCTGGTCGTGATGGCGCGCACCCCCGACCGCGTGGAGGGTGGGCGCACGCGGCCGAGCATCTCGGCCTTCGTGGTGGAGCGCTCGCTGCCCGGCGTCGAGGTGCTGGGCCGCTGCGAGTTCGCCGGCTACCGCGGCATCGAGAACGGCTGGCTGCGCTTCCGCGGGGTGCGCCTGCCGCCGGAGTCCCTGCTGGGCGGCGAGGGCATGGGCCTCAAGCTGGCACTGCGCACGCTCAACACCGGACGCCTGACGCTGCCCGCCACCAACGCGGCCGTGGCCCATGCCTGCAGCAGCATTGCCAGCACGTGGGCCGGGCGGCGCGAGCAGTGGGGCAGCCCCATCGTGGGCCACGAGGCCGTGGGCGTACAGGTGGCCTGGATCGCCGCGCATGCCTTCGCGATGCAGGCCGTGTGCGACTACGTCGGTGCGCTGGCCGACCGCGACGACACCGACATCCGCCTCGAGGCGGCCATCGCCAAGCTGTTCTGCTCGGAGACGCTGCTGGGCGTGGTAGAGCGCACCATGCAGGTGCGTGGCGGGCGCGGCTACGAGACGGTGCGTTCGCTCAAGGCGCGTGGCGAGACGCCCTGGCCGGTGGAGCGCATGTGGCGCGAGGCGCGCCTGAACACCATCGTGGAGGGCACCAGCGAGGTGCTGCGCCTGTTCCTGGCCCGCGAGGCCCTCGACCCGCACCTGGCGCGCGCCGGCGCCCTGGCCGAGCCGGGCGCGCCGCTGCTGGCGCGCACCGGGGCCTTCCTGCGCTGCGCGGCCACCTACCCGGGCTGGTGGCTGCGGCGCCGCCTGCCCGCGCTGGGCACGCCGGCGGGCCTGCCGGCGCCGCTGCGCGCGCCGTGGCGCGCCTTCGAGGCGGGCAGCCGGCGGCTGGCGCGGCGCACGCTCTACGCCATGCTGCGCCACGGCCCGGGCCTGGAGCACCGGCAGGGCCTGCTGGGGCGCCTCGTGGACGACGGCAGCGACCTGCTGGCGATGGCCGCCACCCTCGCGCGCGCCGCTGCGCTGGGCGATGCGCATTCCATCGCACTGGCCACCCACTTCTGCGAGCACGCCTGCGCCCGCGAGCGCGCGCGTCACGGCCTGCCGGCCACGGTGGACCGCCACGGCCACGACCTGGCCCGCCGCCTGGCGGCCGAGGCCCAGCGGCCGGCCTGAAACGCCGCGCCCTCAGCCGGGCGCGCGTGGTCGCGCCCTACTCGCACTCCCACAGGCGCACGACGGCCTCGCGCGACGCCGGCGTGCTGCCCAGCGAGGCGTGCAGCCGGGCCACCAGGTCGCTGGTGCAGGTGGTGGCGAAGCGCACGCGCCAGGCCAGCGTGCCGCTGGCGACCCCCTCGGGCAGCGCCTGCCACGGCTCGCCGTCCAGCAGCGTGGCGCCCTGCGGCAGCACCAGCTCCACGCGCGGGCTCTCGCCCGCCGGGCCGCGCTGCCAGCTGGCCTGCACCCAGGCCTCGTCGCCCGTGGGCCGGGACACCACGGCGAGCGCCAGGCCGCCGATGGGCAGCGCGGGCTTGCCCGCGCAGGCCGAGGCCCAGGCGCGCGCGGGCGGCGGGCCGCCGCGCACCGTCGTGGCCGCTGCGCTGCGCTGCGGGGCCTGCGCCCCGAGGAAGGCCACGCCCGCCAGCAGGGCCAGCAGCACGGAGAGGACGACAGGGCGCGGGAGGTCGTTGCGCATGGGGCGGCTCATCCAGTCACCTGCAGGCTGTAGCCGGCTTGGTTGCCGGCCCCGGCACAATCGGCCTCGACGCGCAGGATGTAGGTGCCCGCACCCAGCGTCACCGGGCCGATGAGCTCCGCGCTGGCTCCCGTGTTCGTGCTCTGCGCGTAGACGCCGCCCGAGGGCGACTCGAGGAACAGGTCGAGGTTGTCGCCGTTGCCCGAGGTGGGCGTGATGGTGAGGCTGAAGGTGAGCGTGCGGCTGCTGGTGAGCGTGAAGCCGTACCAGGTGCTGCTGCTGCGGCCGCGGCACTGGTTCTTGTTGGATCCGGCCAGCGAGTCCACGCTGCCCGTCACGGTGCCGGGCAGGGGCAGCGGCACGGGCCAGATGTCGTTGCCCGCCAGCGGGTAGGCAACCTGCTGGTTCTCCGGGCTGGCCAGCAGCGAGCTGACCGCCCCGCTGGAGACGAGGCTGGCCCCCACCACCGAGTCAAGCAGGGTGCCGAGGTAGGGCGCGGTGGTGGCCGGGTCGAAGGCCAGGAAGCGGCCATACAGGCTGCCAAGGCTGATGGCCACCCCGTCGCCGTCGCTGTCGGCGATGCCGCCCACGCCGTCGCCGAGGTCCCACACCACCTCGGTCACGGTCTCCTCGCCGCCGATGCCGCGCACCAGCTGCGGCGTCCAGTTCTCGGCATTGCCGTTGATCTGCGGCGACCACGAGCCCGTGGTGACGGTGTCGATGTAGCGCGCGTCCTTGCGCAGCAGGCAGCCCCAGCCCGTGGCCGCGCCCTCGCTCCACGCAAAGGGCGGCTCGAGGTCCTCGCCGCCATGCGGGCCACCGCGGTTGGCGGTGGCCGCCATGACCGACTCGAGGAAGTGGCCGTACTCATGGGCCACCACGCCGTCGTCGAAGTAGTCGGTGTCGCTGCTGTCGAGGCTGCCCGAGGCGCCGGCCAGCAGCGTGAGGGCCTGCGCGCCCGGGTCGTAGAACGAGGTGCCGGTGGCGCCGTTGTTGCCCAGCCGCGTGTAGGCGTGGCACAGCGGCGGCACCTGGCCCGTGCCGGTGCGGATGGCCTCGACGCAGGTGATGATCGTGTCGTAGACCGCGAAGCCGATCGAGGGGCGCACGCTGCTGCCGGCGTTGTAGGGCACGGTGAGGTCGAGCACCACGAAGCCAGAGGCCGTGAACGGCGCCGAGGCGTAGGCAAACACGTTGCTGGCGCCGTGCGAGTTGCTGCTGGGCGGCAGGGCGTCGTGCACCGTGACCTGCCGCAGCGGGTCGAGGTCGTTGCGGGCGAGCACCACCAGTTCCAGCGAGGCCCCGTCGGGCGGGTTGGCCGAGATCGTGTAGGCACCGGAGCCGTCGGTGCTGGCCTCGCCATAGCACGTGCCGCAGCCGGCGGCGCGCAGGCGCACGTCGGCGTAGCGCACCGGGCGCGTCACCAGCGAGCCGCCCAGCCCGTCGAGCACCGAGAGCGGCAGGCGCTCGAAGTCGATGGTGCCGCTGAGCGAGACGGCGCTGCCGCCCCCGTTCACGCACGGGCCCGTGCCCACGC
>JBJTIJ010000223.1:0-9253 GCA_046094945.1 Planctomycetia bacterium
GCGCGGCGCGGGGGTGGCGCCCTTCGCACACCGGTTCGGGCGCGGGCCGCCGGCGCCAGCGATCGGGGTTCGATTCCCTTCGGGCGCACCCGGGGCCGGGGGCGGGCGGCCGCGAGGCGGCCGCCGGTTCCTGTTCAGGGCCGCGGAAGGCCCGGGCGCAAGCCCGGCGCCGCGACCCGGCGGCCGGGCCCGCGCCCGCTCGCGATCTTTCCACCCCGACCTTCCTGCTGGAGCCCGCCCATGGCCCGTTGGGACGACCTGCGCCGTGCCTTTGCCGCCAAGGCTGATGACGAGGCCAAGAGCCTCTGGACCGAGTTGATGGAGAGCGTCCCCTCGGTGGCCTCGCTGCTGGCGATGGCCCGCCAGCTGGCGCAGCTGCAGGGCGGCAAGCGCCTCTCCGGCGAGCTGCTCGAGATGCTCGCCCAGCAGCTCAAGGACAAGGGGCAGGGCAAGGACCTCGTGTCGGTGCTGGGGGCGCAGGCCTCCATGACGCCCGACAGCGGCCCGCTGCGCAACAGCCTGGTGGAGGCCGTGCGCAGCGCCTACGCCGGGCGCGCCGACCTCGACGCCCTGCTCGAGAAGAGCGGCGTGGTGGGCGGGCCGGCCTCCGAGCTGGCCATGCAGGCCCAGAAGCTCGAGCGCTACCTGCGCCTGGAGCCCGAGGCGTGGGTGTGGCACGGCCGCGGCTGGGGCGTGGGCCAGCTCAAGGCCTACCACGCCGAGCGCGGGCGCTGCGTGATCGACTTCCGCACCAAGGCCGGCCACGAGATGGACATCGACGCCGCGGCCACCATGCTCGAGCGCCTGCCGGCCGACGACATCCGCGTGCTGGCCATGCGCGACCCCGCCGGCCTGCGCACGCTGGCCGAGGAGAAGCCCGAGGAGCTGGTGCGGCAGGTGCTGGCGCGCCTCAACCACGACGCCCCGCTGCGCCACGTGAAGGACGCGCTGGTGCCCGATGCCGTGGACGGCACGGGCTGGGCCACGTGGTGGAAGAAGGCCAAGAAGCGCCTGCTCATCGACCCGCGCTTCGCCGTGGGCACGGGCAACGACCCGCGCATCACCTTCCAGGAGGGGGCTGCGGTCGACTTCCAGGCGCAGGTGGTCAAGACGCTCAAGGCCACGGCCACGGCCGCCAAGCGCCAGAAGGCCATCCGCGACCTGATGGCCACGGTGGGCGACGAGGCGGGCGCCAAGGAGGTGCTCACGCGCGCGGTGGAGAACGAGATGTCGTTCCCCTCGCTCACGGATGGCGAGCGCATGGGCTGGGACCTGATCCTGGCCGACCTCAGCGGCCGCAGCAAGCACGAGGCCGTCGGCAGCCAGCTGCCCGACGGGCGCGCCGAGGCTGTCGAGAAGCTGGCCGCCATCAAGGCCGACGACACGCGCGCGGCGGCCGCCCGGGGCGCGCTGGCCACGCGCGCCGACGGCGTGGACGTGGCCTTCGACGCGGCGCTCAAGGACGACCCGGTGGTGGCCGACGTGGCCGCCGACGGCTTCGTGGCCGCCAAGCGCCCCGAGCTGCTCGAGGCGCTGCTGCAGCGCATCGAGCGCACGCCGCAGGACCTGCCCAACCTGCACGTGTGGCTGCTGCGCCACACCGCCCGCGAGCGCTGGGCGACGCGCCCCTACGAGCCCGTGAGCGTGGTGACGCGTGCCCTCAAGGGCCTGGACCAGGTGCAGTACCGCGCCATGCGCGAGGCGCGCGAGCGCGACAAGAAGGCCTCGCAGTCGTTCCAGGACTTCCTGGGCGAGAAGGACTGCAAGGTGATGAAGGACGCGGCCAAGGCCACCGACGACGGCGGTGCCGCCTACCTGCTGGGCCTGCTGGAGAAGAACCGCGGCCTCAAGCCGCGCCTGATGCAGAAGCTGCAGGACGTGGTGCTGCGTGCGCACCCGCAGGCGCTGCGCGCGCGCGTGCCGGTGGGCGTGCAGGCCGAGGAGCAGGCGGCCCCGCCCCAGACCATCTTCATGACGCGCGTGGGCATGGAGCGCTGGAAGGCCGACCTCGACCGCATCACCAACGAGGAGATGCCGGCCAACGCGGCCGAGATCGCGCGTGCGCGCGAGTTCGGCGACCTGCGCGAGAACGCCGAGTACCACGCGGCGCGCGAGAAGCAGTCGCTGCTGCAGGCCAAGGCCGACCTGCTGCGCGGCGACCTGGCCCGTGCCGTGCCGATCACGCCCGAGATCGTGAGCCGCGACGCGGTGAGCGTGGGCGTGCGCGTGCGCGTGCGCGACCAGCAGGGCCGCGAGCAGGACTACACGCTGTGGGGCCCGCCCGACGTGGACGTCGAGCAGGGCATCATCAACTACCTGACCCCGCTGGGGAAGGCGCTGATGGGCAGCAAGGTGGGCCAGCGCGTGCGCTTCGAGGTGGACGGCGCCGGGCGCGACCTCACCATCCTCTCCATCCAGCCGGCGCCGCTGCCCTAGCCGCGCCTCGCGGCCCGCGCCCGCGGGCTAGACTGCCGCCATGGCTGCCCCGACCGACACGCTCGGCCGCCCGCTGCGCGACCTGCGCATCAGCGTCACCGACCGCTGCTCGTTCCGCTGCCCCTACTGCATGCCGCGCGAGGTGTACGGGCCGGGGCACGCCTTCCTGCCGCGTGCCGAGCTGCTCAGCTTCGAGGAGCTCGAGCGCGTGGCGCGCGCCTTCGTGGCCTTGGGCGTCACCAAGCTGCGCCTGACCGGGGGCGAGCCGCTGCTGCGGCGCGACCTGCACCTGCTGGTGGCGCGCCTCGCCGCCATCCCGGGGGTGGAGGACCTGGCGCTCACCACCAACGGCACGGCGCTGGCCGCGCAGGCGGCGGCGCTCAAGGTCGCTGGCCTGCGGCGCCTGACGCTGTCGTGCGACGCGGTGGACGAGCCCACCTTCCAGCGCATGAACGACGCGGCCTTCCCCTTCGCCCGGCTGGTCGAGGGGCTGGAGGCGGCCGAGCGCGCCGGCTTCACGCCGCTGAAGGTCAACGCCGTGGTGCGCCGCGGCTGGAACGACCATGGCGTGGTGGACCTCGTGCGCTTCTTCCGCGCGCGCGGCCACGTGGTGCGCTTCATCGAGTACATGGACGTGGGCCACACCAACGGCTGGCGGCTGGACGACGTGGTGCCGGCCGCCGAGCTGCTGGCACGGCTGCAGGCCGCCTTCCGGCTCGAGCCGGCCGGCCCGCGCGCGCCGGGGGCCACGGCCTCGCGCTGGCGCTTCGCCGACGGGCCCGGCGAGGTGGGCTTCGTGGCCTCGGTGAGCCAGCCCTTCTGCGGCGACTGCACGCGCGCGCGGCTCTCGGCCGACGGGCGCGTTTTCACCTGCCTGTTCGCCACGCAGGGCCACGACGTCAAGGCGGCGCTGCGCGGCGGCATCGACGACGCCACGCTGCGCGAGCGGCTCGCGGCGCTGTGGCGCGCGCGCAGCGACCGCTACAGCGAGCTGCGCACGCAGGCCACGGCCGGCAGCCTGCCGCGCGTGGAGATGTCGCTGCTGGGCGGCTAGCAGGCGCGGCGGCTGGGCGGCCCGGCGGCCCGGCGGCCCGGCAGCTGGGCGGCTGCGCCCGCTACTGGCGGCGGAACTGGTAGGGGGCGGGGTCGGCCAGCGGCGGCAGCAGCGCGCTCTGCACCAGCAGCGTCTTGGAGGCCCACAGGTCGCCGAAGATGCGGTAGGCGGTGGCCGTCTGCTCGAGGTAGGCCAGGCCGCTGGAGCCGCCCGTGCCCATGCGCCGGCCGATGATGCGCTCGACCATGCGCGCGTGGCGCTGGCGGAAGATGAGGAACATCTGCTCCACCTCGATGAGGCCCGCCAGCAGCTGGTGGGGCCAGGCCAGCAGCGGCAGGTCGCGGTAGCCCTCGATGAACAGGATGGCGGCGCGGATGCGCCGGCGGCGCGCGTCAGGCGGCGCCAGCCACTCGTGCGCCGAGCGCATCTCCTCGGCCAGGCGCGGGTCCTGCGGGCTGGTGGAGCCCAGCGCCCAGGCGCCCCAGCCGGCCTGCACGCCCAGCGCCCGGCCGTACTCGTCCATGAAGCCGCCCACCACCTCGTCGTCGCCCGCATCGCCGGGCACGCTGCCGCGGATGGGGGTGCGCCACAGCCAGGCCTCGAGCGCGTCGCGCACCGTGGGGCCGCCCTGCCGGCGCGCCTCGACGCGCGCCAGCGCCGGCGAGGCCTCGCCGCCGGGCCCGCGCAGGGCCTTGAGGTAGGCGCCGTGCGCGCCCAGCCCCACGCGCTCGTCGTCGGTGAGGCCCATCAGGACCTCGATCTCGCGCAGCTGGGCCGACTGGAAGCCGCTGGCCGGGAACAGCTTCTCGCGGAAGTCGAGGTAGTCGGTGGTGTTGAGGCTCTCCACCACCTCCCAGTGCTGGATGGCGACGCGGAAGATGCGCTGCATGCGCTCCAGCGAGCGCACGCCCTGCGCCATGCCCGGCTCGGGCACGTGCGGGGCGGCCAGCAGGTCGCGCAGCGTCACCAGCTCGCGCAGCAGCAGCTTGAACCACAGCTCGTAGACCTGGTGCACCGTGATGAAGGTGAGCTCGGCGTTGCTCAGCGCGCGGTCGTCCTCGCCCAGCCCGCCCTGCAGGCGCAGCAGCGGCTCGACGCGGATGTAGTCCCAGTAGGTGGTGCGGCCGGCGCTCATGGGCGCGCAGGATACCGCAGGCGGGCTAGCGAGGCTCGCGCGGGCCCGGCGGCGGCCCGTGCAGGCGTGCCACCTCGTCGACCACGGCGGCCAGCGTGCGGATGTCGAAGGGCTTGGAGAGGGAGCGGGCCGTGTTCGACTCCAGCCAGCGCATCGAGCGCTCGTTGAGCAGGTCGCCGGTCATGAACACGACCCGCTCGGCCACGCGCGGCAGCGTGGCGCGCAGGCGCTCGTGCAGGCCGATGCCGTCGAGCTCGCCGGGCATCGACACGTCGCTGATGATCACGTCGTAGACGTCGGCCCGGGCCAGCTCCAGCGCGCGGGCGCCCGTGTCGGCCACGTCCACGCGGTAGCGGTGGTGCATGAGCGCGCGCACGACCACGTCGCTGACCGCCGTGTCGTCGTCCACCACCAGCACGCGGCGGCCCTCGCCGGCCTCGGCCAGGTCGGTCACGGGCACGGGCGCGGCCTGCAGGGCCGGGGCCGCGCCCTCGGTGACCGGCAGCGTGATGCGGAAGTGCGCGCCGGCCTCGTGGTCGGCCTCCGCCTCGATGGTGCCGCCGTGGTCGCGCACGATGCCGAAGCAGATGCCCAGCCCCAGGCCCGTGCCCTTCTCCTTGGTGGTGAAGAAGGGCTCGAAGATGCGCGAGCGCAGGTGCTCGGGGATGCCCGGCCCGGTGTCGCTCACGCGCAGCACCACCTCGCGGCCCTTCAGGCGCGTCTGGAAGCGCACCACGCGCTCGGGGCTGTGGGACTGCACCATGGCCTGGTGGGCGTTCGTGGCCAGGTTGACGATCACCTGCTGCCAGCGCGTGACGTCGAGCGGGAAGGCGGGCACCTGCGGGTCGAGGTCGCGCTCGATGCGCACGTTGTCCATGTGGAACTGGTAGTCGTTGAGCGCGGCCACCGACTCGATGATCTCGTTGAGGTTGGCGCGGCGCTTGCTCATGCGCGACTGGCGCGCGAAGGTCAGCAGGTTCTCCACGATGCGCTGGCAGCGCGTGGCGTTCTGCTCGATCTTCTCGAGGTCGCCGCGGCCCCAGGTCTCGGCCGGGCGGCTGAGCAGGAGCTGGCTCATGCCCAGGATGCCCGCCAGCGGGTTGTTGAGCTCGTGGGCCACGCCGCTCACCAGCCCGCCGATGGCGCCCAGCTTCTCGGACTGCGTGAGCTTCTCCTGCAGCTCGCGCTCCTGCGTGCGGTCGCGGGCCAGCACCACGGCGCCCTGCAGCTCGCCCTGCTCGCCCAGCGCCGGCTGCAGCGAGGCCGTCAGCGTGCGCAGCGAGCCGTCGGCGCGCGTCACCTGGAACTCGACGTCGCGCACCGGCTGGCCGCCCACCGCCTGCGCCACGGCGGCGCCCACGCGCTCGCGGTCGGCCTCCACGGCCATGCGCACCAGCGTGCCCACCTGCTCGCGCAGCGGGCCGGCCTCGTAGCCGGTCACCTCGTGCACGGCCGGGTTGGCGTAGGTGATGTGGCCGCCGCCGTCCAGGTGCAGCACCGCGGCAGGGTTGGACTCCACCAGCGCGCGGTAGCGGTCCTCGCGCGTCTTCACCATGCCGAAGAGGCGCGCGTTCTCCCAGCTGATGGCCAGCTGGTTGGCCACCGTCTCCAGCACGAGGCGGTCGGAGGGGCCGAAGGCGCCCAGGCTGTCGCTCTCGACGTTGAGCACGCCGGCCACCTGCCCGGCCACCTGGATGGGCACCGCGATCTCGCTGCGCGTGTCGGCGAACCAGCCCACGAAGTCGGGGTCGCTGCGCACGTCCTCGACCACCTCGGTGCGGCCCGAGAGCACCGCGCGGCCGGTGATGCCGCGGCTGGCCGGGATGGAGGGCGGCTGGCGCAGCGGGGCGGCGTAGCGCGAGGCGTGCGCCTTGAGCTCGAGCTGCTGGCGGCTCTCGTCGAGCATCAGCACCATCACGTTGTGGAAGCCGAAGGTGCGCTGCACGTCGCTGGCGGCCTGCTTGAGCAGCAGGTCGGCGTTGAGGATCGAGTTGACCTTGCGGCCCAGCTCGTTGACCAGCAGCAGCTGCTCGAGGCGGTGCTGCTCCTCGCGGCGGCTCTTGAGCGTGCGGATGGCGGCGGCGGCCAGGTAGCCGGCCGTGCGCAGCGACTCCTCGACGGGCGCCGGCGTGCCGGCCGGCAGGCGCACGCCCACCGCGCCCAGCACCTCGCCGCCGGCCTCCAGGCCCATCATCAGCGCGCGCGAGCCGCCGTCGCCGGGGGCCTCCAGCTCGGTGGGCGTGGGGGCCGTCACGCCGGCGCCGGGCGCGCCCAGCGCGCCGGCCCACGGTGCCTCGTGGCGCGGGATGCGCAGCGCCTGGCCGGGGGGCTGGGCGAAGTCGCCCAGCCCGGCCACCAGGTGCAGGCACTGGCTGCGCTGGGTGCAGGTGCGCGCCTTGGGGCAGGTGCCGCAGCGGTCGCCGGGGCCCAGCAGGTAGACGCGCGCCCCGCAGGCGGGGGCGATGGTGCGCAGGTGCTCGGCCAGCCGCTCGGCGGCGGTGGCCGCGTCCGAGGCCTCGGCGAGGCGGTAGGCGAGGGCGCCGGGGTCCTGCATGGCCGGGTCGTAGCCTCCCGGCCCTGTCGGCGGCCATGCCCGGCCGTGCGCTGGGCCGTGCGCTGGGCCGTGCGGCCGGCCGGCCGGGCGAGCGCCGCTGCGCCTGCGCCCGCCCGCGGCCGATCGATGGGGCAGGCCCGGGCCGCACGGCGGCGCGGGCCGCCCCCGGAGCCCTGCCGCTCACCGTGCCTGCCTCGCCCGCCGTGCCTGCCGTTCCCGCCGCCCGCCCGTCCGGGCCCGTCCTGCTGGTGCACGCCGGCGCCTGGGACATGCCCGAGGAGGAGCGCGAGCCGCACCGCCGGGCCTGTGCCGCGGCGCTGGCCGTGGGCTGGGCGGCGCTCCGGGGGGGAGCGCCCGCCGTGGAGGCCGTGGCGCGCGCCATCGAGGTGCTGGAGGACGACCCGGCCGTCAACGCGGGCACCGGCAGCGTGCTCACGCGCGAGGGCTGGGTGGAGCTCGACGCCGGCCTGATGGACGGCCGCACGCAGCAGGTGGGCGCCGTCATCGGGCTGCGCACCGCGCGCCATCCCATCGCGGTGGCGCGCTCGCTGCTGGGCGCCGAGCACGTGCTGCTCTCGGGCGCGGCCGCCGAGCAGGCCGTGCGCGCCGGCGGCCACGCCACCCAGCCGCCCGAGGCCTTCGTCACGCAGCGCGAGCGTGCGCGGCTGGCGGCGTGGCGGGCCGACGCCGCACGGCGCCAGCCCGGCGGCTCCTTCGGCCCGGCGCCCAGCCCGGCTGCTGCCGCGGCTGCGGCGGCACGGCCGGCCGACACGGTGGGTGCGCTGGCGCTGGACCTGCGCGGCCAGCTGGCCGCCGGCCTGAGCACCGGCGGGGCCTGCGGCAAGCCCAGCGGGCGCGTGGGCGATGCGCCCATCCCGGCCTGCGGCTACTGGGCCGACGGCGAGGCGGCCGCGGCCTGCACGGGCTGGGGCGAGAGCATCCTGCGCGTGGCGCTGGCGCGGCGTGCCGCCGAGCTCGCCACGGCTGCTGGCGCCGAGGCGGGCGCGCGCGCGGCCATCGACGAGCTGGGCCAGCGCGTGGGCGGGCTGGGCGGCCTGATCCTGCTGCGGCGCGACGGCTCGCTGGCCTGCGCCTTCAACACGCCGCGCATGGCGCGCGGCTGGATGCACGCCGGGCTGGCCGCGCCCTGCGTGGAGGCCTAGGGCGCGCGAGGGGCGGGTGCGTCGGCCTGCGGCGCCACCCACGTGACGCGTGCGCGCTCGCTGCCGGCGTCCTCGACCGCCAGCAGCCCACGCGCGAGCAGGCGCGCGATGGCGTCGCGGCGTGCCGCCGGCGGCAGGGGCGGGCGGTCGAAGGCCCACGTGGCGATCCACTCCTCCAGCGCCAGCCCCACCAGCGGGTTGCCGTGCTGGCGCGCCTGCAGGGCCCGGCGCAGGCCCGTGAGCACGGCCGCGTCCACGTGATCCTCGGGCGGGAGCACCCACGTGATGCGGGCCTGCGGCGTGCCGCCGGCCTCCAGCACGAGCGCGCCGCGCTCGTGCAGGCGCTGCAGCGCCTGGCGCCGCGCGTGCGCACTGGCCTTGACGCGCGTGAAGGTCCACGCCTGCACCTCGCTCTCGGCGATGGCGGGCCCCTGCGGGCTGGGCCGCCTGCGCGCGGCGGCGTGGCGCAGGCGCAGCAGCACCTCCTCGTCCACCTGCGCGTCGGTGGGCGCCGTCACGAAGTCGCGCTCGGGCTGCGAGGTGATGTGCCAGGCATCACAGCCACGGCAGTGGTAGACGCGCAGCGCCTCGTCATCGGCGCGCGTGCGCACGTCGGCCCGGCGCTGGGCCTGCTCGCGGGACGGATACGGGGTCTTGCCGCAGCCCATGGGCCTGCATCCACCTCCGGGGCGGAGGCTACCACGGGTCACCGGGGTGCGCCGGCCGCCCCTCGTCCGGGGCACGGCGCAGGGCGATGGCTGGCGCGGCGGCGCGGCCATCTTCCTGGCCTGGGAGCGCGCAGCCGACGGCAGCCGCGCGGGCCTGCGCTACTGGAGCACCCAGCGCTCCACCGACGGCATCGGCGAGCGCGTCGAGCGCTTCGGCCCGGGGCCGGGCGAGCTGCGCCGCGA
>JBJTIJ010000224.1:0-5517 GCA_046094945.1 Planctomycetia bacterium
CCCGTCCCCCGTCCCGTCCCCCGTCCCGTCACCACGTCGCTCGCCTCGCCAGGAGACCGCCCCATGCACCCCGACATCGACCTGCCCTGCATCCTCGTGCTGTGCGGCGACCCCGCCTGCAGTCCCGCGTCCCACGCCACCGGCTGCGAGCAGCTGGTCATGGCGGGGGCCTTCCTCGCGCCCGCCGACGTGGCCTACGAGGCGGCGCGCCTGTCCACGCAGGCGTGGCGGCCGGCGGCCCCAGACTTCGCCTCGTTCTCCGAGGCCCTGCGCTTCGTGGCCGGGCCCCACGAGCACGTGGTCGTCTCGCGCTCGCGCTGGACGGCGGACACGGCCACCCACGTGGGCCGGCTGCTGGGCGAGGCCGCTCGGCTTGCGCTGCTGCGCCTGGCGCAGGACCTCGGCTGGCCCATGCATGGGCAGGTCCTGCCCGAGATGACGCCGGGACTGGAGGTGCAGGCGCCGGCGCAGCCGGGGCGGCCCCACTGAGCGCCGTGCGTGCGCTGCCCGGCGCCCCTCGCGTGCCGGCCTGCGCGGGCTAGGCTGGGCCCCATGACGCGCGAGCCCAGCGACCGCCTGCTGCTGTGGGTGGTGGCGCTGGCGCTGCTGGCCGGGGCCTGCTCGCCGCGCGACCTGTGGGCGCCCGACGAGCCGCGCTACGGGCAGGTGGCGCGCGAGATGCTGCGCGACGGCAACTGGCTCGTGCCCACGCGCAACGGCGACCTCTACGCCGAGAAGCCGCCCATCTTCTACTGGGCCGTGGCGCTGCTCTCGCTGCCGCTGGGCGACGTGACGGCTGTGACGGCGCGCCTGGTGGGGGCGCTGTGCGCCATCGGCTGCCTCTTCGCCATGCAGCGGCTGGCCCGGCGCTGGTTCGGCTCGCCGGGACCGCCCGGCACGGCGCTGGTGCTGTTCGCGGGCACGCTGCTCATCGCATGGAACGGCCCGCGCGCGGGGCTGGACCTGCCGCTGACCTGCGCACTGCTGTGGGCCGTCGAGCGCGGCGGGGCCTGGCTGCGCACGGGCGGCGCCTGGCCGGCGCTGGCCATGGGCGCGTGCTGGGCCCTGGCCATCCTGGTCAAGGGCCCGCTGGGGCTGCTGGTGCCGCCGGCCATCCTCGTGGCCGAGGGCCTCACGCTGCGCCACCGCCCGCCCGGGCGCGACCCGGGCTGGTGGCTGGCGCCGCTGGCCATGGTGGGCCTGTGCCTGGCATGGCTGCTGCCGGCGCTGGCCTTCGGCAGCGAGGCCTACCGCGAGCGGCTGCTGGGCCAGGTCGCGGGCCGCATCACGGGCGAGGAGGGCGGGCACGTGCGCGCGCCCTGGTACTACCTCCTGCACTGGCCGGTGTGGACGCTGCCGTGCGCGGGCCTGCTCGCGCTGGGCGCGTGGGCTGCGCTGCGTCCCGGCGCCGTGCGTGGCGAGGCGCGCGCGGGCCTGCGCGCGGCACTGGTGGCCGGGCCGATCCTGTTCGTGGCCCTGTCGCTGACGGCCACCAAGCGCGAGCTCTACCTCATCCCGGGCTTGCCCTTCACCGCGCTGGCGGCCGCGTGGGTGCTCGAGCGTGGCCTGTGGCCGCGCGCGGCGCGGCTGGCCACGTGGGTGTTCGTCGGGTCGCTGTGCGTCTTCACGCTGCTGCTGCCGCTGCTGCCGTGGCTGGCCAGCGTGCTGCTCGTGGGCTCCACGGGCGGCGAGGCGCCGGTGCTGGGGGCGCTGGCGTGGGTGGCACTGGCGCTGGGCACGCTGGCCGCGGGCCTGGCCGCGTTGCGCGCGTGGCGCGCGCGCGGCGAGCCGCTGCGTGCCGTGCGCTCGGCGGCGCCGCTGCTCTTCGTGGCGCTGGGCATCGTGCACGTGGGCTACCTGCCCACCGCCGATCCCTACAAGTCGCTGCGCCCGGTGGCCGCCGCGGCCGAGGCCGCCGCCGGCCCGGAGGGCACCGTCTACTTCGGGGGCCTCACCGAGGGCACCAACCTGCTGTGGGCCCTGGAGCGCTCGCGCACGCCGCGCGTGGCCGATGCCGCCCAGCTGGCGCAGGCCCTGGGTCCCGGGGCCCCGCGTGCCTCGGCCGTGCTCACGGCCCGCTTCTGGGAGCAGGTGCGGCGCGAGGCCTCGGGCGACCCCGACCTGGCGCGTCGGCTGGCCGGGGTGCGCGAGGCTTGGCGCCGGCAGGCTGACATCCGCGTGCTGGTGGTGGTGACCAACGCCCCGGCCTCCGGCACCGAGGGGGGCCGCGACGCCCTGCCTGCGCCGGCGCCGAGCTTGCCCGCGCCCGACGTGCCCCGGGACGGCCCGCCGCCGTCGGGCGGCCCGCGCTAGGCAGGTCCTGCCCGGCCCGCGGGGCTCAAGTCCGGCGCCGGATGCACGATCCCTCCATGCAGGCCGGGGCCGTGCCTTCCCGGGCCGGCGTGCCGGCACCGCACCTCGCCGGACACCCTCCCATGCCTCCCATGCACAGGCGCATGCACAGGCGCGACTTGCTGGCCGCCACGGGCGCCCTGTTCCTGGCCGGCTGTGCCGGCGCCCCGCGCGAGTGGTCGGAAGTGCCGTGGGTGGCGGGCTCGGCGCCGCCGCCCGGCACGCCGCCCGCCGCGCCGCCGCTGGCGCGCGCCCCCGGCCGGGCCCCCGTGGTGCCCGGCTACGTCGAGCCCAACGCCTGCGACGTGCCCACGGCGCGGCCCACGACGCCTGCCCCCTGCGTGGCGCCGCCGCCCATGCCGCGGGCGTGGCGCGAGCCGGCCAGGCGCTCGACGGCCTGGACGCTGGTGCCGCGCGAGGAGTGGGGCGCCGGCTGCCTGCGCGCCAACCACGACCCGATGGGCGCCATCACGCGCATCACGCTGCACCACACCGACGAGCACGCCGGCATGCGCGGCCGCCCCGACGCCGACGTGGTGCGCTCCATCCAGCGCTACCACCAGGACCACCAGGGCTGGGCCGACATCGGCTACCACTACCTCGTGGGCACGGACGGGCGCATCTACGAGGGGCGCGCGGCCAGCGTGCAGGGCGCGCACGCCGGAGGTGCCAACAACAAGGGCAACCTCGGCATCAGCGTGATCGGCAACTTCAGCAAGGCACTGCCCTCGCGGCGCCAGCTGGACGCGCTGGCGGCCTTCCTCGACGACCGGCGCAAGGTGCTGGGCATCCCGGCCAGCGCGCTCTACGGCCACCGCGACCTGTGCCCCACCGAGTGCCCGGGCGGCGCGCTCCACGGCTGGCTGCAGGACCTCAAGCGCCGCGGCCGGGCCTAGGCTGGGCCCGCAGTGGCCACCCGCGCCGTCGACTTCTCGCTGGTCATCCCCGTCCACGACGAGGAGGGCAACCTCGAGCCGCTGTGGCACGAGGTGCGCGCGCTGCTGGCCACGCGCGCCGAGTCGGCCGAGGTGATCTTCGTCAACGACGGCAGCCGCGACGGCAGCAGCGCCGTGCTCGACCGCCTGCGCGCCGCCGATGCGCGCATCCGCGTGCTGGACCACGACCGCAACCACGGCCTGACGGCTGCGCTCGACTGCGGCTTCCGCCACGCGCGCGGCGCCGTCATCGGCATGTGCGACGCCGACATGCAGAACCCGCCCGGCGAGCTGGCGCGGCTGCTCAACGCGCTGCCGGGCCACGACATGGTCATCGGCTGGCGCAAGCACCGCGACGACCCGTGGCTCAAGCGCATCAGCAGCAAGATCGGCAACGGCTGGCGCAACTGGCGCACCGGCGAGCAGGTGCACGACACGGGCTGCGGCCTGAAGGTGTTCCGCCGCGAGGTGATCGAGCGCATCAAGCTCTACAACGGGCTGCACCGCTTCCTGGCCACGCTGGCCCGCTACGAGGGCTTCCGCGTCACCGAGGTGGTGGTGGCCCACCGCCCGCGCGCCAGCGGGCGCAGCCACTACGGCGTGCTCAACCGCATGTTCCGCGGCATGCGCGACACGCGGGGCGTGCGCTGGCTGCGCGACCGCCAGCTGCGCTGGCAGGCCACCGAGCGCCCGCCGCTGGCGCCGCGAGACGGCGCGTGAGCGCGGCGCTGGCCCCGCTCCTGGCCTTCCAGGTGTGGGACGCGGTGGGCTGGGCCGGCCAGGCGGTCTTCACCTGGCGCATGCTCGAGCAGTGGCTGCACAGCGAGCGCGCGCGCCGCTCGGTGCTCACGCCGGGCTTCTGGGCCTGGTCGCTGGTGGGCACCGTGCTGCTGCTCGTCTACCAGCTGCACCGCATGGATGGCGTGTTCCTGGCCGGCGTGCTGGTCAACGGCGCGCTCTACGCGCGCAACCTGTGGCTGGCCACGCACCCGCGCCCGGCCGGCGCGCCCTCGCGCGCGCCGTGGGCGGCCTTCGCCTTCGCCAGCGCTGCGCTGCTGGGCCTCTCGCTGGTGGCCTGGAGCGGCGAGCGCCTGCTGGACTGGGACCAGCCGCTGGGCTGGCTGCTGGTGGGCGCCGTGGGCCAGCTGGCGTGGTCGAGCCGCTTCGTGCTGCAGTGGTGGGTGAGCGAGCGGCAGGGCACCAGCACGCTGCCGCCCTCGTTCTTCGTGCTCAGCATCGCGGGCAGCGTGGGGCTGTGTGCCTATGCCGTGCACCGCCTCGACTGGGTGATGATCGCCGCCTACGCGCTCAACCCCATCCCCTACGGGCGCAACCTCGTCCTGATCGCGCGGGCCCGGCGCGGGGATCCGCCCGGGCCGGCCCGCTAGGGCCGCCGCCGCCGCAGGCGTAGGATGGCCGGCATGCACGTCCTGGTCACCGGCGGCGCGGGCTTCATCGGCAGCCACCTCGCCGAGCGCCTGCTGCACGACGGCCACCGGGTCACGGTGGTGGACTGCTTCGACCCCTACTACGCGCGCGAGCTGAAGGAGCGCAACCTCGCGGGCATCCGCCGCCACGTCAACGCCCGCGTGCTCGAGCTCGACCTCTCGCGCGACGCGCTCGAGCCGGCGCTGGAGGGCGTGGAGGCCGTGGCGCACCTGGCGGCGCGCGCCGGCGTGCGCGCCTCGTGGGGCACGCACTTCGCGGCCTACCTCGACCACAACGTGCTGGCCACGCAACGCCTGCTGGAGGCCGTGCGCGGCCGTCCCCTGCACGCCTTCGCCTACGCCTCCTCGGCCAGCGTCTACGGCGACGAGGCCACCGAGCCGGTGGCCGAGGACGCGCCCACGCGCCCCTTCTCGCCCTACGGCATCACCAAGCTGGCCGGCGAGCACCTCGTGCGCCTCTACCACCGCCACCATGGCGTGCCGGCCTGCGCGCTCCGCTACTTCAGCGTCTACGGCCCGCGCGAGCGCCCCGACAAGGGCATCCAGATCTTCCTGCACGCCGCGCTCGCCGGGCGCCCCGTCGAGGTGCACGGCGACGGCACGCAGCGGCGCGACTTCACCTACGTGGGCGACATCGTCGAGGCCACCGTGCGTGCCCTGCAGCAGCCGCCGGTGGGCGAGGCGCTCAACCTGGGCCGCGGCCACACGCTGCCGCTCAACACCATCCTGGACACCGTCGAGCGCGTCACGGCCCGGCGCCTGGAGCGCCGCCACGGCCCCAC
>JBJTIJ010000225.1:0-4392 GCA_046094945.1 Planctomycetia bacterium
CCCGCACCTAGGGCCGCCGGGCTGCCTCGCCCAGCTGCCTCGCAGGGACGCTGCGCGGCGCTCACCTGGGGCCCCGCGCCAGCCGATGCTTCCCCTAGAGGCCCAGGAGCGCCCGGCGCTCCCTGCGCGGGGCGGCGGCCCCGCGCTCGTGCTGGCGAGCCGCCAGCGCGGGGTCCAGCAGGAGCCATGCCATGGGGATCCCCACCAAGGCCCTGTTCACCGTGGAGGAGGCCGTGCGCACGTTGCCGCTGGTGCGTGCCATCGTGGCCGACCTCGTGGAGCAGGTGGCCGCCCACCGGCGGGCCAGCCGCGCCTGGCGCGAGGCGCCGCCCGCGAGCCCGGGCCGGCCGGCCCTCGAGGAGGAGCTGCGCGTGCTGGGCCTGCGCGTGCAGGGCTGCCTGGACGAGCTCGAGGGCCTGGGCCTGGAGGTGCGCGACCTGGAGGCCGGCCACGTGGACTTCCCCACGCTGGTGGGACCTGAGCCGGGCTTCCTGTGCTGGCAGCTGGGCGAGCCCACCGTGGACAGCTGGCACAGCGCCGACACGGGACACCGCGCGCGCCAGCCGCTGGCGGCCGGCGCCTGCGCGGCCTAGCGCGGGCACGCACGCCATGCCCAGCCTATTCACGCGCATCGTCCAGGGCGAGCTGCCCTGCCACAAGGTGTGGGAGGACGCCCAGCACCTGGCCTTCCTGGACATCGTGCCCATCCAGCCCGGCCACACGCTGGTGATCCCCAAGCGCGAGGTCGCCTACCTCTTCGACCTCGCGCCCGAGGAGCAGGCGGCGCTGTGGCGGGCCGTGCGCACCGTCGAGGGGGCGCTGCGGGCCGCCACGGGCTGCAAGCGCACCTGCATGATGGTCGTGGGCTGGGAGGTGCCGCACGTGCACGTGCACCTGGTGCCCACGAACGCGGCCAGCGAGTTCCCGGTGCCGCCCAAGCTCAAGGTCACGCCGCAGCAGCTGGCCGACATGGCCGCGCGCGTGGCGCGTCACCTCTAGCGCGCGCCGCGGCGCGGGCCCGGCCTGGGCACTGGGCCTGGCCCGGGCTGCGCGGCCGGCCCGCGCTCAGCGCCGCGCCAGCGCGAGGAACTCCTGGCGCGTCTTGAGGTCGCTGCGGAAGCGACCCAGCATGCACGAGGTGACCGTGCTGCTGTTCTGCTTCTCCACGCCCCGCATCATCATGCACAGGTGCTGGGCCTCGATGAGCACGCCCACGCCCTGCGGGCGCAGCACCTCCTCGAGGGCGGCGGCGATCTGCGTGGTCATGCGCTCCTGCACCTGCAGGCGCCGCGCGAAGACGTCCACCACGCGCGCCAGCTTGGACAGGCCCACGATGCGCCCTGCCGGCAGGTAGGCCACGTGCGCGCGCCCGAAGAAGGGCAGCAGGTGGTGCTCGCACAGGCTGTAGACCTCGATGTCCTTGACCACCACCATCTCGTCGCTGTCGCTCTCGAAGAGCGCGCCCGACAGCAGCGCCTTGACGTCCACGCCGTAGCCGCTGGTGAGGTAGGAGAGGCTGCGCGCCACGCGCGCCGGCGTCTTGGCCAGGTCGGGGCGGCCTGCCGCCGGGTCCAGGTGCGGCAGCATCTGCGCGATGGCCGCGGCCAGCTCGCGCTGCGCGGGGGTCTCGGGGCCGTGGCGGTGGGCGCTCATGCCCGCAGCCTACCGCCGCGCCCGCTCAGGCCCCCGCGATGCGGTCCAGCGCCCGGCGGGCGTCCACCCGCAGGTCGGGGTCCGCATCGGCGAGCGCGGCCTGCAGTGCCGGCACGGCCGCCGGGCCATGGCGCACCAGGTCGTCGATGGCCCGCTCGCAGGTGCGGGCATCGCCGCCACGCAGGCGTGCCACCAGCACGTCCACGGGGGGCAGCGGGCCGCCCGCGGCGCCTTCCACCTCGCGGTCGGGATCGTCCAGCGCGCGCCAGTCCTGCTCGACACGCACCGCGGGCAGCGCCTCCTCGCCCGCACCCCCGGCATCCATCCCCTCGCCGGGCTGCACGGCCCCGTCGACGTGCACCTCCTCGCCGAGCAGCACCAGGCGCTCGGGCGGCGCGCCCGCCGGCGACGCCGCCGCCGGCCCCTCGGCGGAGCCGCGCGAGGCCGCCAGCCCGCGCAGCACCAGCACGACCAGCGCCACGACGGCCACCAGCACCAGCGCCAGCGTGCCCAGGTCGATGCTGGCAGCCATCAGGAGGACGTTCATCGGCAGGCTCCGGGCCACCCACGGGGGGCAGGGCGAGGCAAGGGAAGCACGGGGAAGCAAGGCGCGGCAGGCTGGTGCGAGAGGAGGGACTCGAACCCTCAAGGGCCTTGCGGCCGCAGGCTCCTAAGGCCTGTGCGTCTGCCAGTTCCGCCACTCTCGCGCGGGGCTGCCACTGTACGCAGGGGCTGCCGCCGCGGCGCGGCGGGTGCGCCGCGCTAGCGCAGGGGCCGCTCGAAGAGGCGCTGCAGTTCCTCGTCGCGCTGGCGGAACAGGCGTGGGGCCTCGTCGCTGCACCAGGCCCGGTAGCCCTCGAGGCCGCGCTGCGCCGCGGCCAGCCAGGCGTCGTGCATGGCCAGGCCGAAGGGGTCGCGCTGCGCCAGCGCCGCGCGGGCGCCGGGGTCGGCGGCCAGCTCGGCCGCCAGGCTGCCGGCCACCAGCGTGGCGCGCATGTGAGCCAGCGCGGCCGGCTCGGCGCCCGGTGCCGCCAGGTCGGGCCACAGCAGCGCCCGCAGGAAGCCCGCATCGTCCGTGAGCGACTTGCTGGCCAGGCCGGGGCCCGTGGCCACGGCCCTGAGCAGCCGCTCCAGCAGGGCGGCCGGGCCGGGGCCCGGAGCAGGTGCCGAGGCAGGCGAGGCCGGGCCCGGCGACCCCGCGCCCGGGGCGGCCCCCTGCGGCGGGTCGCCACAGCCGGCCAGCCCGCCCAGGGCGAGCACCAACAGCAGACGGGCGGGCAGGCGCATAGCCGGCATCCTAGGCGAGCCGGGGACCTCCGCCTCGGGCCGGCGCAATCGGTTGCAGACTACAAAGATCGCGCCATTGTTGGCTTGGTCCGGTCACCCGCGAAGGGTAGTCTCGCCGCCTCGCGCCTCTGGCTGCCCGCCGGGCAGCTGCCCTGCGCACGCGCCAGCCTCCCAGACCCGTAGCCCCTAGCCCCTCTCGCGTGGAGCCCCCCATGGCCGAAGCCGCCGAGCTGCTGCAGGTGATCGACGTGGACGGCAAGACGCGGGGCAAGGCCCCGGCGCTCAAGCCCGACGACCTCAAGGCCATCTTCCGCGCGATGCTGGCCACACGGCTCTTCGACGAGCGCGGCATGAACCTGCAGCGCCAGGGCCGCATCGGCTTCTTCGTGCCCTCGATGGGCCAGGAGGCCAGCCAGGTGGGCGCGGGCTACGCGATGGGCAGCGACGACTGGTTGTTCCCCTCCTACCGCACGCACTCGCTGGCCATCCTCAAGGGCGTGGCGTGGAAGCGGCTCTACGACCAGCTGTGGGGCAACAGCACCGACGAGGTCAAGGGCCGCCAGATGCCCAACCACTTCTCGTTCCGCGACATCCGCTGGGTGTCCATCTCCTCGCCCATTGGCACGCAGATCAGCCAGGCGGCGGGCGCGGCGCGGGCCATGCAGGTGCGCGGCGAGAAGGCCTGCGTGTGGGCCTGGTTCGGCGACGGCGGCACCTCGAGCAACGACTTCCACGCGGGCCTGAACTTCGCCGGCGTGTGGAAGTCGCCGGTGGTGTTCATGTGCGAGAACAACCACTGGGCCATCTCGGTGCCCACCGAGAAGCAGACCGCCAGCCACACCTTCGCCGACAAGGCCGTGGCCTACGGCATGCGCGGCGTGCGCGTGGACGGCAACGACGTGCTGGCCGTCTACGAGGCGGCCCGCGAGGCGCGCGAGCGCGCCGTGCGCGGCGAGGGCCCGACGCTGATCGAGACGGTCACCTTCCGCATGGGCCCGCACTCCTCCAGCGACGACCCCAAGCGCTACCAGGCCCAGAGCCTGTTCGAGGCCTGGCAGAAGAAGGATCCCATCGAGCGCTTCCGGGCCTGGCTCAAGGTCAAGAAGCTGTGGACCGCCGAGTGGGAGGAGCAGCTCGCCAAGGCCATCAAGGACGAGCTGGCCAAGGCGGTCGAGGCCGCCGAGGCCACCCCGATGCCGGCGCTCGACACGCTCTTCGACGACGTCTACGCCACCCTGCCCGCCCAGCTGGCCGAGCAGAAGGCCGGCCTCATGGAGCAGATCCGCCGCAGCGGCGAGATCGAGAACGCGGGCGGAGCGTTCCCGCTCTAGGCCGCGCAGCGCACCTACCCCCGACCCCCCGCCCCCGCCGCGCCGCGGCGGCAGCCCCTGCGTACAGTGGCAGCCCCGCGCGAGAGTGGCGGAACTGGCAGACGCACAGGCCTTAGGAGCC
>JBJTIJ010000226.1:0-5125 GCA_046094945.1 Planctomycetia bacterium
GGCCCGGGGTCATGGGCGCATCATGCCGCGCCGGGCGCGCCAAGGCCACCCCGGGGCGGCCTGCCGCGCGCCCGCAGGGCGCCTAGCGCGGGCTGCCGCCCAGCGCGCGCTCCAGGGCCAGCTGCCCGCAGGCGGCGGCGATGTCGTCGCCGCGGCGCGTGCGCAGCGTGGCCGACACGCCCCGGGCGCGCAGCACCTCCACGAAGGCGCGCGCCACCTGCGGCGCGGGCGCCTGCAGGTCGGGGCGGTGCGCCACGGGGTTGAGCGGGATGAGGTTGACGTGCACGTGGCGGCCGTGCAAGGCCTCGGCCAGGGCCTCGGCGTGCGCGGGCGCGTCGTTCTGGCCGGCGATGAGCACGTACTCGGCCGTGGCATCGCGGCCGGTGCTGCGGGCGTAGCGCGCCGCGGCGTCCACCAGGCCGCGCACCCGGCCCTCGGGGCTGCCGGGCACCAGGCGCCGGCGCACGGCGTCGTCGGGACCGTGCAGCGACACGGCCAGCTGCACGCCCAGGCCCTCGGCGGCCAGCCGGTCGATGCCCGCCGGGGTGGCGGCCGTGCTCACCGTGATGCGCCGCGGCGAGAAGCCCATGCCGCGCGCGTCGGTCCACAGGCGGATGGCCGGCGCGAGCGCCTCGAGGTTGAGCAGCGGCTCGCCCATGCCCATGACCACGATGTGGCTGGGCCGCCGGCCCAGGTGGCGCTGCACGTGCAGCACCTGCTCGGCCACCTCGGCCACGCTGAGGTTCCTGAGCACGCCTGCCACGCCCGAGGCGCAGAAGGTGCAGCCGATGGGGCAGCCCACCTGCGTGGAGACGCACACCGTGGCGCGCCCGTCGTCGGGGATCAGCACGGTCTCGATGCGCTTGCCGTCGTGCAGGCCCAGCAGCCACTTGGTGGTGACGTCGGCGGCGTCCTGCCGCTCGACCACCGTGGTGGCGGCGAAGTCGAGCTGGGCCGCCAGCCGCTGGCGCAAGGCGCCCGGCAGCACGTGCACGGCCTCCCAGCCGGCCGCGCCCTGCTGCCAGAGCGCGCGCCACAGCTGGTCGGCGCGCCAGCGCTGCGCACCTTCCCCGGCCAGCAGCGCCTCGAGCGCCTCGAGGGCAAGGCCGGCCAGGGCCTGCCGCGGGGCGGCGGCCGGGGCCGGGGCGCCGCCGGGGCCGGCCGCGTCCATCGGGCCCTAGGTGCCCGTCTTGCGCCGGCGCACGATGCGCTCGACGGGCTCGCGGCCCTCGACGGCGGCGCGCGTGATGCGGAACACCGTGCCCTCCTCGGTCTCGGGCAGGTCGAAGACCAGGTCGAGCACCAGCTCCTCGAAGATGCTGCGCAGGGCGCGCACGCCCGTCTCGCGCTGCATGGCCTTCTCGGCGATGGCCTCCAGCGCGGCCGGCTCGAACTCCAGCGTGCCGCCGTCCATCGCGAACAGCTCCTGGTACTGCTTGGAGAGCGCGTTCTTGGGCTCGGTCATCACGCGCACGAGGTCGTCCTTCGTGAGCGGGTCGAGGCTGGCCAGCACGGGCAGGCGCCCGATGAACTCGGGGATCATGCCGAAGTTGATCAGGTCGTGGGGCTCGGCGTGGCGCAGCACGCGCGCGCGCTCGGCCACGTCGGCCTTGTCGGGGGCGCCACCCTCGCGGCCGAAGCCGATCAGGCTGCGGCCCAGGCGGCGCGCGATGATCTCCTCCAGGCCCGAGAAGGTGCCGCCGCAGATGAACAGGATGTTCTCCGTGTCCATCTGGATGTACTGCTGCTCGGGGTGCTTGCGGCCGCCCTGCGGCGGCACGTTGGCCACCGTGCCCTCCATGATCTTGAGCAGGGCCTGCTGCACGCCCTCGCCGCTCACGTCGCGCGTGATGGAGGGGTTCTGCGTCGTGCGGTTGATCTTGTCGATCTCGTCGATGTAGACGATGCCCATCTCCGCCCGCTCGCGGTTGAAGTCGGCCGCCTGCAGCAGCTTGAGCAGGATGTTCTCGACGTCCTCGCCCACGTAGCCGGCCTCGGTGAGCGTGGTGGCGTCGGCGATGGCGAAGGGCACGTCGAGCAGGCGCGCCAGCGTGCGCGCCAGCAGCGTCTTGCCGCTGCCCGTGGGGCCCAGCAGCAGGATGTTGCTCTTGTCGATCTCGACCTCGCCCTCGGTGCCGCGGAACACGCGCCGGTAGTGGTTGTAGACCGCCACCGAGAGGATCTTCTTGGCCCGCTCCTGGCCCACGACGTACTGGTCGAGGTGCGCCATGATCTCGCGCGGCGAGCGCAGCGAGCCTTCCTCGCGCGCGCCCGGCGCAGCGCCCGCCGGGCGCTCGCGCTTCTTCTTGCGCGGGGCGCGGCCCGAGCGCTTGAGCTCCTCGAGCAGGATCGTGTTGCACAGCTCGACGCACTCGTTGCAGATGTTGATCCCGGGCGGGCCGGCGATGAGGTTCTCGACCGCCGAGCGCCCCTTGCTGCAGAAGGTGCACTTCTCCACGGGGCCTCGGCGCTGCGTCACGCGGGGGGTCTCCGGGGGAGGGGCGGCTGCACGCGCAGCCGCCGCGAGCGGTGGAGCCTAGCAGCCCGTGGGGGGGAGGCCACCCCGCCGGGCAGGGCCGGCGCCCGGGCGCGCGGGGCTCTGCGCCCCACGACGGGCGCGGTGGGGGCCTGCGGGCCCTTCTTCATCGACAGCACCACCTCGTCGATGATGCCGTACTCGCGCGACTCCTGGGCGCTGAGGTACTTGTCGCGCTCGGTGTCGCGCTCGATCTGCGACAGGGGGCGGCCGGTGTGCTTGCTGAGCACGCCGTTGAGGATCTCGCGCGCGCGCAGGATCTCCTCGGCCTGGATCTCGATGTCGGCGGCCGTGCCCTGCGCGCCGCCCCACGGCTGGTGGATCATGATGCGCGAGTTGGGCAGCGCGTAGCGCTTGCCCGGCGAGCCGGCGGCCAGCAGGATGGCGGCCATGCTGGCGGCCATGCCGATGCACACCGTCTCGACGGGGCAGGAGATATACTGCAGCGTGTCGTAGACGGCCAGGCCGGCCGAGATGCTGCCACCGGGGCTGTTGATGTAGAGGTGCACGTCGCGGTTGCGGTCGGCCTTCTGCAGGTAGAGCAGCTGGCCGATGAGGAAGTTGGCCACCGTGTCGTTGATGGGCGTGCCCAGGAAGATGATGCGGTCCTCGAGCAGGCGGCTCCAGATGTCGTAGGCGCGCTCGCCCCGGCCCGTGCGCTCGATGATGGTCGGGTTGGGGATGTAGGCCAGCGGGCTGGCCGGCTCGCCGCCGGCGCTGTCCAGCAGGCCGCCGGGCAGCAGGATGTCGGCAGGGGTGCGGTGGGTGCTCATGCGTTCCTCCGTGCAGGCCGGCAGCGTAGCGCGGCCCGGGGGCAGGGTCGTGTCAGCGCCGGGGGTGGCCCCGGCCGCGGGGCTAGGCCTGCTCGACCACCTTGGCCGCGCGGCGGATCTCCTCGCGCACCTTGCGGTGGCGCAGCTGCGTGCGCAGCTCCTCGATGCGGCCGCCCTGGCGGTAGGCCGCCAGCACTTCCTCGACCGGGCGCTGGTAGGCCTGCGCGATCTCGCTGAGGGCCTGCGCCACCTCCTGGTCGCCCACGCTCAGGCTCTCGTCGCGCGCGATGCGGTCGAGCACGAAGAAGCGCTTGAGCTCGCCGGCGATGCGCTCGCGCGCACCGTCGCGGCCCTCGGCCACCTGCTTGTCGCGCGCGGCCGCGTCGGCCACGCCCTCCTGCTCGAGCTCGGCCTGGCGCCGGCCCGCCCAGGCCTCGAGCTCCTGGTCGAGCAGCTCGGCGGGCAGGTCGATGCGGGCGCTGGCCACCACCTGCTCCACCAGCGCCTCCTCGGCCTTCTCGTCGCGCTCGCGCACCTTGGCGCGCGTGAGCTGGCGCTTGAGGTCGGCGCGCATCTCGTCGGCGTCGTCGTAGTCGAGCTTCTTGAGGAAGGCGGCGTCGAGCTCGGGCAGCACGGCACGGCGCACCTCGTGCACCTGCACCTCCAGCAGCAGCTTCTTGCCGCGCAGCTCGCTGCGCGGGTCGTCCTCGGCCGCCGTCACCTCGGCGCTGGCCGCGGCGGGGGCCGTCTTGCCCAGCAGCTCCTTCTCGAGCCCGGCGGCCTCGAAGCCGGCCACGGCGCCGCGGCCGTAGGGGTGCCAGGCGCCCTGGTCCTCGCCCAGCACCGCGTCGCCCTCGCGCGCCTTCCAGTCGATCACCAGCACGTCGCCGTCGGCGATGGCCGCGCCCGGCGCGGGCTCCAGCCGCGCGCCGCGGCGGCGCACCGACTCGACGGCCTTCTCCACCTCGTCGTCGGCCACGCTCACTGCGGCCACCTTCATGTCCAGGCCCTTCCAGGCGGGAGTCTCGAACTCGGGGCGCGTGGCCAGCTCGAACTCGAAGGAGAGGGCCGCCGAGGGGTCCAGCGCGAGCGCGGAGAGGTCGATGGAGGGCGGGGCCAGCGGCTCGACCTTGCGGTCACGCACCAGCGTCTCGAGGGCGGCGCGCACCAGCGCCTCCTTCACCTCGCCCACCATGGCGGTGCCGAAGCGCCGCTCGAGCACCTTGCGCGGCGCGTGGCCCTTGCGGAAGCCGGGCATGGCCAGCTGCCGGTTGAGGTCGCCGTACTGGCGGTCGTACTCGGCCCTGACCCGCTCGCTGGGGATGGTGACCGCGATCTTCTTGCGGCAGGGGGCCAGGCTCTCGATCGTGAAGTCCATGGGGTGCACCCGGGGGGAAGGCGGGAGAGGGTAGCCCCGGGCCCGGCGGGCGGCGAGGGAAGGCGCCTCGGCCGCCCCGCCGGCCATTGTTCCGTGGCAGGCCTCCCCCGGGGGGTAGACTCTGGAAGTTCGGACGTCGTGGATGGCGTCCAGGGTGGCCGGCCGACCCATGTGGCTGGCAGCGCAGCGTGCTGGAAGAGCAGCAGGGCTGGCCGTGCCCCGCGCAAGCGGTGAGTCGCCAGCCGGGATGCAGCGAGCTCGAGGCCCGCCGGGGCCCGCGCACGGCGCAGCAGCACCACCCTGGCAGGCCGCCCCGTCCAGCCGGCCCCTCCCGTGGGCCCCGCACGGCGCGGGGCCCGGGCCCGGGGCCCCGGCCCCCCCCGGGGGGGGGCGGGGCGGGGCGAGCCGGCCGGGGGCCCGGGCCGCGGCCGGGGCCGC
>JBJTIJ010000227.1:0-1266 GCA_046094945.1 Planctomycetia bacterium
AGGGGGTGCGCAGGGCCAGCGCGAAGGTGCCGTCGTCGAGGGCGACGTTGTGCTCCTTGCTCACCTGCACGATGCGCGCGATGGCGCCCGGCACCGGGGCCGGCCATGCCCGCGGCCCCTGCCGTGGCCACCGCGCCGGCCGCCCCGAGCAGCACCGCCACGCCCGCCGTCGCCAGCACGCCCGCAACCCCCAGCACACCCGCAGCCCCCAGCACGCTGGCCGCGCCCAGCGTGCCGCTGCAGCCCGCCGCGCCGCTGCTGCCGGCGCCCGGCGCGCCCTCGGCCCCCATCGTCGAGCGCATGGACCCGGCCCCGGTGCCGGGCGCCATCGCGCGCATCGTGCAGGTGAGCACGGAGCACAACGTCGCCCTCGACGACGGCACCTTCGCACTGGCCCTGCGCACCACCTTCACGGTGGACGCCCCCGAGGGCGGCACCTTCCGCGTCTGGGTGAGCTTCGTCGACCAGGCCAGCGGCAGCGCCATCCGCGCCACGCGCGCCTCCTTCGCCAAGCCCGACGGGCAGGCACACGTGGTGACCCAGCCGGTGAGCTGCCTGGCCGGCGGCGAGACCTTCGAGGCCCCGCTGCTGGTGCCCTACGTGATCTTCCCCAACCCGGGCGCAGGCCAGTCCAGCGAGGTGCTGGCGCGCATCGAGGTGACGCGCGAGGCCGGCGGCCAGCGCGAGGTGGTGGTGGCCAGCTCGCTGACCACCTTCCGCGTCCACGGCAGCTGAGCCGGGCGCGCGAGCGGCTCGTCGTGCCCGCGGGCCGTCGCCCGCGCGCCGGGGCCTAGGCGACCTTGAAGCGGTAGCCCGAGCCGCGCACCGTCTCGATCCAGTCGTCGCCCAGCTTGGTGCGCAGCTTGTTGATGAAGTTGTCGATGGTGCGCGGCGTGCCCTCGTAGCCGTGGCCCCACACCTTGTCGAGGATGGTGTCGCGCGTGAGCACGCGCCCGCGCGACTGGATCAGCAGCTTGAGCAGGTTGAACTCGCGCGTGCTGCACTCCAGCTCGCTGCCGTCCACCCACAGCTTCTGCGCCGCGAAGTCGATCTTGAGCGTGCCCTCCTCGAACACGTCCGTCTCGCCGGCCAGCGCCTTGCGCCGGCGCAGGGCCGCCTTGATGCGCGCCACCAGCTCGCGGATGCTGAAGGGCTTGGTGACGTAGTCGTCGGCGCCCAGCTCCAGGCCCAGCACCTTGTCGCCCTCGTCGCCCTTGGCCGAGAGGATCACCACCGGGATGCTGGGGTCGTAGCGGCGCACCGTGC
>JBJTIJ010000228.1:0-4299 GCA_046094945.1 Planctomycetia bacterium
AGGCGCCGGCGGCGACTCCTCCTTGCGCGGCGGAGGCTCCGTCTTGGGCGGCGCCTCGGGCTTGGGCGGCTCGGGCCGCGCCCCCAGCGTCACCTCCAGCACGAGGTCCTGCGGCTTCTTGCCCGTGCCGGGGCGCTGCACGCCCACGCGCACCTTCTCGCCCTCCCAGCGGAAGCGCGGCTACATGGGCATCACGTGGAAGCAGGGCGAGGCCGTGCCCACGGTGGGCGAGGTGGCGGCCGGCACGCCCGCGCAGGCCGCCGGCCTGCAGGCCGGCGACCGGCTGGCCTCGCTGGACGGCGAGCCGGTCAGCGACCTGGGCACGGCGCGCAACCTGCTGCGCTTCCGCTGGGAGGGCGAGAAGGTGCGCGTGGGCGTGCAGCGCCCCGGCACGGGCAAGAAGCCCCAGGACCTCGTGCTGGAGGTGACGCTGGGGGCGCGGCCCGAGCCGCCCAAGCCCGAGGCGCCGCCCAAGACGGAGCCTCCGCCGCGCAAGGAGGAGTCGCCGCCGGCGCCTGCACCTGCACCTGCGCCGGCCCCCTCACCTGCGCCCGCTCCTGCACCTGCGCCTGCGGAACCGGCGCCGGCTCCTGCCCCCGAGGCGCCCAAGGCCCCGGAGCCCGCGCCGGCTCCGCAGCCGGCGCCGGCACCTGATCCGGCGCCCGCGCCGGCACCGGCCCCTGCACCAGCACCTGCGCCGGTGCCGCAGGATCCGCCCAAGGCGCCCTGAGGTCGCGCACGCGGCGCAAGCCGGGCTTGGGCGCTGTGCAGGCCCCTGCGTGGCCGGGGCCGCCGGGCCTGGAGGCGCACCTCGACGTCGTTGACGTCGTGCAGGTGCCGTGCGCCTGGAGGCGCACCTCGACGTCGTTGACGTCGTGCAGGTGCCGTGCGCCTAGAGGCGCACCTCGACGTCGTTGACGTCGTGCAGGTGCACCGTGTCGACGAAGCGCACGCGGCGCGGCGACATCAGGCCCATCACGATGCTGTGCGTGCGGCAGCCCGAGCCGAAGAAGGTGGTGCCCTTGAGCAGGTCGCCGTTCGTCACGCCGGTGGCGGCGAAGACCAGCCGCTCGCCCGGGGCGAGGTCCTTGGCGGAGAGGATGCGCTCGAAGTCGCTCACGCCCATCTTCTGGGCGCGCTCGCGGTCGCCGGGCTTGTGCTCGACGAGGCGGCCCTGCATCTCGCCGCCCAGGCAGCGCGTCACCACCGCGGCCAGCACGCCCTCGGGGGCCCCGCCCACGCCCATCACGGCGTGCACGGCCGTGCCCGTCACGCAGGCGCTGATGGCCGGCGCCAGGTCGCCGTCGCTGATGAAGCGGATGCGCGCGCCGGCGCTGCGGATCTCCTCGACCAGCTTCTCGTGGCGCGGGCGCTCCAGCACCACCACGGTGATGTCGGCCACCTTGCGCTCGAGGCTGGCGGCGATGGCCTTGAGGTTCTCGCCGGTGGGGGCGTCCAGGTGCACGCGGCCGCGGCTGCGCGGGCCCACCACCAGCTTCTTCATGTAGCAGTCGGGGGCGTGCAGCAGGCCGCCGCGCTCGGCGGCCGCCAGCACGGCGATGGCCCCGTTCATGCCGCTGGCGCACAGGTTGGTGCCCTCCAGCGGGTCGACGGCGATGTCCACCTCGGGCGAGCCGGGCGCGCCCGTGCCCAGCTTCTCGCCGATGAACAGCATGGGGGCCTCGTCGCGCTCGCCCTCGCCGATCACGATGCGCCCGTGCATGGGGATGGTGGCCAGCACCGCGCGCATGGCCTCGACGGCCACGTGGTCGGCGTGGTGGCGGTCGCCCTGGCCCACGGTGCGGGCGGCGGCGATGGCGGCCGACTCGGTGACACGCAGGAACTGGTGGGCGAGGTCGGTGGGCATGGGGCCTCCGCGGGGCGAGGGAAGCCAGCACGCTACGGCCGGGGCGGGACGCTGGCAGCACGCCGCCGGCGCGCCGCGGCGCCCCGTTCCTCTTGCGTCCCGGGGCTCCCGGCGGCGAAGGTAGGGGTCCCGGAGGTGCGCATGACCAGTCCCGCCAGCCCCTCGCCCGCCCGCAGCGGCGGCAGCACGCCGCCCGCGGCCCAGAGCGCGCTCGAGCGCGACGCGCTCGCCTACCACGAGTTCCCGGCGCCCGGCAAGCTGGAGATCGTCTCCAGCAAGCCGGTGGCCACGCAGCGCGACCTCTCGCTGGCCTACTCGCCGGGCGTGGCGGCGCCCTGCCTGCGCATCCAGGCCAACCCGGCCGACGCGTACCGCTACACGAACAAGGGCAACCTCGTGGCCGTGGTCACCAACGGCACGGCCATCCTGGGCCTGGGCAGCATCGGGCCGCTGGCCGGCAAGCCCGTGATGGAGGGCAAGGCGGTCCTGTTCAAGAAGTTCGCCGGCATCGACGTGTTCGACATCGAGGTGGACGCGCCCACGGTGGATGCGCTGGTGGAGGCCGTGACGCGCATCGCGCCCACCTTCGGCGGCATCAACCTCGAGGACGTCAAGGCCCCCGAGTGCTTCGAGGTGGAACGGCGCCTCAAGGAGGTGCTCGACATCCCCGTGTTCCACGACGACCAGCACGGCACGGCCATCATCTCGGCCGCGGCGCTGGTCAACGCGGCCGAGATCGCGGGCAAGCGGCTGGCCGACCTCAAGGTGGTGGTCTCGGGGGCCGGCGCGGCGGGCATCGCCTGCATCGACATGTGGGTGGCGCTGGGCGTGGACCGTGCCAAGGTGCTGTTCACCGACAGCAAGGGCGTGGTGTGGAAGGGCCGCAGCGAGGGCATGAACCCCGAGAAGGAGAAGATCGCGGTGGACACGCCGCTGCGCACGCTGGCCGAGGCCATGGTGGGCGCCGACGTGTTCCTGGGCGTCTCGGGGCCGAACATTGTCTCGCAGGACATGGTGCGCTCGATGGCCGCGCGGCCGATCGTGTTCGCGATGGCCAACCCCGACCCGGAGATCAGCTACCCCGACGCCGTGGCGGCGCGCGAGGACGTGATCATGGCCACGGGGCGCAGCGACTACCCCAACCAGGTCAACCACGTGCTGTGCTTCCCGTTCATCTTCCGCGGCGCGCTGGACGTGAAGGCGCGCCAGATCAGCCAGGGCATGAAGGTGGCCGCCGCGCGCGCGCTGGCCGAGCTCACGCGCGAGGACGTGCCCGACAGCGTCTCGGAGGCCTACGGCGGCGAGCGCCTGTCGTTCGGCCCGCGCTACATCATCCCCCAGCCCTTCGACCACCGCGTGCTGACGTGGGTGGCGCCGGCGGTGGCCGAGGCGGCCGTGCTCGACGGCACCTCGCCGCTCAAGGAGCTGGACGTCGAGGCCTACCGGCGCTCGCTGGCCCGCTACCAGAGCGCCGGCCGGCAGGTGATGACGGCCGTGGAGGAGCGCGCGCGGCGCCTGCGCGGCCGCGTGGCCTTCGCCGAGGGCGACGAGGTGCGCACGCTGCGCGCCGCCGCCACGGCCCTCGAGGAGGGCATCGCCGAGCCGCTGCTGGTGGGCGACGAGGCGCGCATCCGCGAGGCGGCCGAGGCCGCGGGCGTCGACCTCGCGGGCATGGCCATCGTGGACCCGCGCACCGACCCGCGGCGCGAGGCGCTGGCGCGGCGCCTCTACGACCTGCGGCGGCGCCGCGGCCTGAACCTGCGCGAGGCGCAGTGGCGCGCCACGCACCCCCGGCGCCACGCGCTGCTGCTGCTCGAGCAGGGCGAGGTGGACGCCGTGGTGACGGGCGTGAACCGCACCTACCCCGACGGCGTGCGCGACGCCCTGCAGATCGTGGGCACGCGCGGCGGCGCCAAGGCCGCCGGCCTGCACGTGATGGTGCTCAAGGACCGCACGCTGTTCCTGGCCGACACCTCGATCAACATCGAGCCCACCGCGCAGGAGCTGGCCACCATCGCCATCGCCGCGGCCGACACCGCGCGCTCCTTCGACGTGATCCCGCGCGTGGCCATGCTCTCGTTCAGCAACTTCGGCTCGGTGGAGCACCCGGCGGCGCGCCGCAGCGAGGAGGCCGTGCGCATCGTGCGGGCCGAGCGGCCGGAGATCCTCGTGGACGGCGAGATGCACGTGGACGTGGCGCTCGACCCGCGCATGGGCCCGCAGATGAACCCCGACAGCCTCATCAAGGGCGACGCCAACGTGCTCATCTTCCCCGACCTGGCCAGCGGCAACATCGGCTACAAGCTGCTGCAGTACCTGGCCGGCGCGGAGCCCATCGGGCCCATCTTGCTGGGCATGGCCAAGCCGGTGGTGGTGAGCTACCAGGCGGCCAGTGTCCAGGCGCTCGTCAACCTCACTGCCATCGCCGTGAG
>JBJTIJ010000229.1:0-3666 GCA_046094945.1 Planctomycetia bacterium
GGCGGCGGGCACGCGCGGGCCCGGGCCCACAGCCCGCAGCCCGCGGGCAGCGCCCGCAGCCGGGGCGCACGTCCCGCAAGGGCTCCCACCGGGCCCGGCGGCTAGCATCCGGCCTGCCCGCACGCGGAGCCCCGGTGAAGCAGAAGAGCCCGCTCGTCGCCGTCTTCCTCACGGTCATGATCGACCTGCTGGGCTTCGGCATCGTGATGCCGCTGCTGCCGCGCTACGCCACCGAGCACGGCGCCGACGGCTGGCTGCGCGGCCTGCTCTTCGCGTGCTTCTCGGGCATGCAGTTCCTGTTCGCGCCCTTCTGGGGCCGGCTCTCCGACCGCATCGGCCGCCGGCCCATCCTGCTGGTGGGGCTGGGCGGCTCGGTGGCCTCCTACCTGCTGTTCGCCGTGGCCGAGCTCACGCCCATCGCGCTGGCGCTGCTCTTCGTCTCGCGCATCGCGGCCGGCATCTTCGGCGCCACGATCAGCACGGCCTCGGCCACCATCGCCGACCTCACCACGCCCGAGCAGCGCGGGCGCGGCATGGCGCTCATCGGCGTGGCCTTCGGCGTGGGCTTCACGCTGGGCCCCGTGCTGGGCGGCCTGGGCCACAGCCTGCACGTGTGCGCGCCGGGCCTGATCGCCGCCGGCTGCTCGCTGCTGGCCTTCCTCTACGGCTGGAAGAACCTGCCCGAGCCGGGCGAGCACAAGCCGGCCGCCAGCGGGCGCTGGCTGGGCGCGCCGGGCCTCAGGGCCGCGCTGCGCACGCCCAGCGTGCCGCGCATCCTGCTGCTGGCCGTGCTCAGCACGGCCGCCTTCGCGATGTTCGAGAGCACGCTCTCGGTGTTCACGAAGGAGCGCATGGGGCTGGACATCCGCCAGAACGGCTGGCTGTTCGCCTACATCGGCATCTGCCTCATGCTCGCGCAGGGCCTGATCGTGCGCCGGCTCATGCCGCGCCTGCGCGAGGTGCGCATCGCGCGCATGGGCGCGGTGCTGCTGTGCTCAGGCCTGCTGCTGCTGTGGCAGGTGCCCAGCCCGGGGCTGCTCTACGCCGTGGTGCCGGTCATCGTGCTGGGCTTTGCCTTCCTCACGCCCTCGCTCTCCAGCCTCGTGTCGCTGCGCACGCCGGGCGAGACGCAGGGCGAGGTGCTGGGCATCTACCAGTCGGGCCTGTCGCTGGCGCGCATCATCGGCCCGGTGACGGGCAACGCCCTGCAGGACCTGGGCATCGCCATGCCCTACGTGGCGGGCGCCGGGGCGCTGGTGCTGGCCATCGTGCTGGCCTTCAGCGTGCGCGAGGTCAGGGCGTCGACAGGTTGATGCCCAGCCCCTCGACCGCCTGCCCGGCGGCGAGCGGGATGGGCACGGCCAGCGCCTGCGTGGCGCCGCCGTACCAGCCGCAGGCGTCGGTGGCCTCGCAGGAGAAGCCGTCGGCGTCCAGGTCCTCGCCGGCGCGCAGCAGCCACGAGCCGGCCGTGAGCCCGCCCACGAAGAAGCGGTAGTCGTTCTCGGCGTGCGCCACCGCCAGCGTGGGCACGCCGCCCGTCTCCACCGAGAAGGGCGCCACCTGCAGCAGCACGCCGGCCCGCGGGTAGTTCTGCGGCAGCGCCACCACCACGCGCACCAGCCCCAGCGCGCCGGTGCTGCTGTAGAGGCGCAGCGTGCCCGAGGCCCACGTGTCGCCGGGCCGCAGGCGCGTGCGGTCCACCGTCACCTCCAGGTGCGAGGCCGAGACGTCGGCGCCGGGGAAGTTGGCGATGTAGTTCGCGCCCAGCCAGTCGCCGCCGTCGTCGGTGACGGCCTGCGCGCCGATGGGCACCAGCGTGCCCGTGCCCGAGTTCACCAGCGGCAGGCGCTTGGTGGACTCGAAGCCCAGCAGCCGCACCGCGTCCATGGGCAGGTGCAGGCGCGGCCCCACCGCCAGCGGCGTGCCGCGGTCGGCCAGCAGGCGCTTGAGGGCCGTGTGCACCTGCAGCAGGCCGGCGCCGTAGAGGTCGTCGCGCCCGCCCAGGCCCAGGTCCAGGGCCGACTCCAGCAGCCGCGTGCGCAGCTGCGCCGCCGTGAGCGTGCTGTCCACCGACAGCAGCAGCGCCGCCGCCGCGCTCACGTGCGGGCAGGCCTCGCTGGTGCCGGCCTGCCAGGCGTGGGCCAGCGGCGCGGGGTAGAGCGTCTCGTCGCGGCTGGCGCCCAGCACGGCGTCCGGCCAGCCATCGCCGTCGGCGTCCTGCAGCGAGGTGCCGCCCGGCGCCACGAGGTCCACCTCGGGGCCGCGGCTGGTGTAGGAGGTGCCGCGCAGCTGCGCATCCACGGCGCCCACCGCCATCACGTTGGGGAAGGCCGCCGGGTAGAGCACCGTGGAGCCCGTGTTGCCCGTGGCCGCCACCAGCAGCACGCCGCGGTTGGCGGCCGCAGAGCAAGCCGCGTCCAGCTCGCTGCTGTACGCCTCCGTGCCCAGCGAGAGGTTCACGACGCGCAGCGGCGTCGGCAGGCGCCGGCCCTGCTGCGTGGTGAACAGCCCGGCGGCGAAGCGCAGCGCGTCGGCCACGTCGCTGGCTAGGCCCCCGCTGCGGCCCAGCACGCGCAGGTGCATCACCTTGCAGCCCGGCGCCAGGCCCGCGATGCCCGCGCCGTCGTCGGCCTTGCCCACCAGCAGGCTGGTGACGTGCGTGCCGTGCCACGTGGAGGTGCCGCTGGGGTCGCCGCGGTCGCCTGCATCGGTGGGGTCGGTGTCGCGCCCGTCGCCGTCGCCGGCCGAGGCCGCGTCGCTGACGAAGTCGTAGCCCGTCACCAGCTGCCCGGCCAGGTCGGGGTGCGCCAGCACGCCCGAGTCCAGCACGCCCACCGTGACGCTGCTGGAGCCGCGCGTGGTGTCCCAGGCCTCGAAGGCCCCCACCGCGCGCAGGTTCCACTGCTGGGCCAGGCGCGCATCGTTGCTGGTGCCCAGCGGGCGCAGCACCCAGTCGGGCTCGCTCCAGGCCACGTCGGGGTCGCTGGCCAGCGCCTTGGCCGCCTTGCGCGCGCCCACGCCGCCCTGCGCCAGCTGCACGCGCCAGGTGCCGCCGCCCGTGGGCTCGCCCAGCACGTGGCCGCCGCGCTGGGCCCAGCCGGAGGCGTCCACGCCCTCGCGCAGGTGCACCAGCACGTGCTGCTCGCTGCAGGGCGCGCCGGCGGGCGCCTCGCGCCACGCGGCGGGCAGGGCCTGCGGCGGCTTGGCCGGTGCCATGGGCAGGGGCAGGTCGGTGGTGGTGAAGGTGGCCAGCCACGGCGTGGTGCCGGCCGTCACCGCCAGCGTCACCAGCGCGTCGGCGCCGCTGGCGAGGTCGAAGGTGGCCACGAGCGGGTTGCCCGACGAGGCCGCCGCCAGCAGCTGGCCCGCGGCGCTGCGCACCTCCAGCGTCACGGTCGTGGGACCGCCGCCGACGGGGTCCACCGAGCGGTAGGCCACGGAGCGGCTGACGCGGCTGTCGGCCAGCCCGCGGTCGCGCAGCCCGTCGGTGGGGGCGGCCGTGCCGTAGTAGGTGCTGCTGGAGGCGAGGTTGCCGGCCACGTCCAGCACCGTGCGCGCGAAGGCCGGCGGCAGGCGGCAGGCCTGCGTGGCCGTCGGGTTGGGCTCGCGCTCGACGATGCGCCCGAGGTGGAAGTCCGGGATGGCGGCCGTGCCGTAGAGGCCGGC
>JBJTIJ010000230.1:0-5795 GCA_046094945.1 Planctomycetia bacterium
GGGGGCTCGGGATGGCTCGGGGCGGCGAGGATACCGCCTCGGAGGCCTTCCCACGGAGCCTCCCCGCGTGCGCCGACCGCCTGCCCAGTGGACGCTGCGCGAGGCCCCCCCGGCCACGGCTCCCGAGGTCGAGGCGCTGGCCCGCCGGCTGCGCACGGCCCCGGTGGTGGCGCGCCTGCTGCTGCAGCGTGGCCTGCGCGAGGCCGGCCCGGCCGAGGCCTTCCTCGACCCGCGCCTGTCCTCGCTGGGCGCCCCCTCGGCGCTGCCCGACATGGACGTGGCCGCCGACCGGCTGGCGCGCGCCGTGCGCGAGCGCGAGCGCATCGCCGTGTGCGGCGACTACGACGTGGACGGCATGACGGGCACCAGCCTGCTGGTGCGCTTCTTCCGCCTGGCCGGGGCCGACGTGACGTGGGCCATCCCCGACCGCGACACCGACGGCTACGGCCTGTCGGCGGCAGGCGTCGAGCGGCTGGCCGCCGACGGCGTGCGCGTGGCGGTGACGGTGGACAACGGCGTGTCGGCCTTCGAGGCCCTCGAGCGCGCCCGCGAGCTGGGCATCGACGTGGTCGTCACCGACCACCACCTGCCGGGGGCGACGCTGCCGCCGGCGCTGGCCATCGTCAACCCCAACCGCCCGGGCGCGCCGCCCCCGCCGCCGGGCGCGCCCTGCGGCTGCGCGCTGGCCTACAAGACGGCCTGGGCGGTGGCCGAGCGCCTGCGCCACCTGCTGGGCGGCGAGGCCGGCGTGCGCTTCAAGGCCTTCCTGCGCGATGCGATGGGCCTGGTGGCGCTGGCCACCGTGGCCGACGTGGTCGAGCTGGTGGGCGAGAACCGCGTGCTGGTGACGCACGGGCTGCAGGCCCTGCGCAGCAGCCCGCACGCGGGCCTTGCGGCGCTGCGCGAGTCGGCCGAGCTGGGCGCGCTGCCGCTCACCACGCGCGACGTGGGCTTCCAGCTGGCGCCGCGGCTCAACGCCGCCGGCCGGCTGGGCCGGCCGGGCCTCGTGATCGAGCTGCTCACCTGCGACGACCCGGCGCGCGCCCGCGAGCTGGCGCAGCAGCTGGCACAGGCCAACGACGAGCGCCGGCGCATCGAGCGCGCGGTGCTCGACCAGGCCATCCCGCGGGCCGAGGAGCTGCTGCAGGGCGGCGAGCGCCGCTCGCTGGTGGTGCACGGCGAGGGCTGGCACAAGGGCGTGATCGGCATCGTGGCCGCGCGCCTCGTCGACCTGCACGCGCGGCCCACCGTGGTGATCGGCTTCGACGGGGCCTCGGGCCGCGGCTCCTGCCGCACCTCGCCCGACGTGGACCTGCACGAGGCGCTCACGGCCTCGGGCGAGCACCTCACGCGCTACGGCGGCCACGCCATGGCGGCCGGCCTGGAGATCGAGCGCCACGCCGTCGAGCGCTTCGCGCAGCGCTTCGAGGAGGCCGTGCGCGAGCAGCTGGGCGCGGCGCCCGCCGGGCAGCGCACCCTGTGGGCCGACCTCGAGGCGCACGTGGACGACTGGGACCTGCCCACGGCCGAGTCGCTGCAGCGCCTGGCGCCCTTCGGCGCCGGCAACCCCGAGCCCTGCTTCCTGCTGCGCGGCGCGCAGGTGGCCGGGCAGGCGCGCCTCATCGGCCGCGAGTCGGCGCACCTCTCCTTCGCGCTGCGCCAGCGCGTCGGGGCCATCCGCGTGGTGGGCTTCCACCGCGCCGGGCTCTACGACGTGGCGGCCTCGGGCGCCCCGCTGGACCTGCTGGTGCAGGCCACCGTCAACGAGTTCCGCGGCACGCGCACGCCCGAGCTGCGCCTGGTGGACGCCCGGCCCGCCGCGCCGGCCTAGGCGCCGCGCGGCCGGCCCGCCCGCCGGCCGGGCTGCATGCCAGCCGGGCTGCGTGCTGGGGCCGCCGGCCCTGCGCGCGGCCGGCCTGCGCGCGTACAGTGGCGGCATGTCCGGGCCCGAACGCCGTCGCGCCGAACGCCACGCCATCGATGCACAGGGCACGCTCACGCTCGAGGGCGGGCGGCAGGTGGCGGTGACCATCGCCGACCTGGGCGAGCTGGGGGCGCTGCTCACCGTGCTCGAGCTCGAGGACGCGGTGATCGAGGGCGAGCGCGCGCTGCTGGACCACCCCGTGCTGGAGGCCGGCCGGCTCTCGCGCCGCCGCGCCCAGACGGCGGGCCGCGTGGTGCGTGTCGAGCTCGACTTCGAGCCGGCCGGCGTGGTGCGCCGCGTGGCCCTGTTCTTCGACGGCGGCGCCGCGCCGCAGGGTGCGGCGCCCGCGCGGCCGCGCGCCGGGGCCTAGCCGCGGCAGCCGGCCCGGCCGGCCCTAGCCCGCGGCGCCACGGTTGACGAGGCTGGCCACGTAGCCGGCGCCGAAGCCGTTGTCGATGTTCACGAAGGTGACGTTGGGCGCGCAGGCGTTGGCCATGGTCAGCAGCGGCGCGATGCCGCCCATGCCCAGCCCGTAGCCCACGCTGGTGGGCACGGCGATGACGGGCACGGCCACCAGCCCCCCCACCACGCTGGGCAGGGCACCGTCCATGCCCGCGGCCACCACGATCACGCGGGCGGCGCGCAGCAGCTCCAGCCGGCTGGTGAGGCGGTGCAGCCCCGCCACCCCCACGTCGTAGAGCGCCTCGGGCGCCTCGCCCAGCATGGCGGCCGTCACGCGCGCCTCCTCGGCCACCGGCACGTCGGCCGTGCCGGCGCACAGCACCAGCACGCCCGCACGGCCGGGCTGGGGCGGCGCCCGGTCCACCGTCACGCAGCGCGCGCGCTCGTGGTGCACGGCGTCGGGCAGGGCGGCCTGCAGCGCCGCGACGCGCTCGGCGTCCACGCGCGTCACCAGCAGGCGCGGCGCGCGCGCCAGCACCTCGTGGGCGATGCGGGCGAGGTCGGCCGGCGCCTTGCCCGAGCCCAGCACCACCTCGGGCGCCCCGCAGCGCAGCGCACGGTGGTGGTCGATGCGGAAGGCCTGCGCCGCATCGTGCGCCGCGGCCGCCGGGGCGGCCCCCGGCAGCACGGCCGCGATGCGCTCGGCGGCGGCCTCCTGCGGCAGGCTGCCGGCGCGCACCTCGTCGAGCAGGCGGAGCAGGGCGGAGCGGTCCATGGCGGGCCAGCCTACGGCGCGCCCGGCCGGGCTCGCGGGCCTGCCGGGGGCGCCCGGCCGGGCCCACGGCCCCCGGCACGGCTAGGCTCTGGGCGTGGCCTCGCCCCCGCTGGACGTCAGCAAGATCCTCGACGCCTTCGACGGGACGCTGCGCCTGTTCCCGCTGCCCAGCCTGGTCATGTTCCCCGACACGCTGGTGCCGCTGAAGGTGTTCGAGCCGCGCTACGTGGCCATGGCCGAGGAGGCCCTCGAGCACGACGGCCTGGTGGGCATGGCCCTGCTGCAGCCCGGCTACCAGGCCGACTACGAGGGCACGCCGGCCATCTACCCCATGGCCTGCGTGGGCCGCATCGTGTCCCACGAGCGGCTGCCCAATGGGCACATCAGCTTCTGGCTCTACGGCCTGGAGCGCGCGGTCATCCTCGAGGAAGTGGACAGCGAGCCCTTCCGCCGCGCGCAGGTCGAGCTGTGCCCCGACGTGGTGCATGCCCCCGACCGCACCCGCATCGCACGCCAGCTGCAGAAGGTGCTCGCGATGGTCCCCGGCCGGCGCGGCGTGCTCTCCGAGATGCGCCGCCTCTCGCGCGAGGTGCGCGGGGCCTCGGGCAGCCCCGGCCGGCTGTGCGATGCCATCGCCAACGTCAGCGACCTGCGCCCGCGCGAGCGCTACGAGCTGCTGGCCGAGACCCACGTCAGCCGCCGGCTGGCGCGCCTGGCCCACCTGCTGCGCCGGCGCGGCGCCAAGGGCGCCCCCGCCTGCCCCGCGCCGCGCGACGTCAACCTCAACTGAGCCGCCTCAGCGCAGGGCGCCGCGCGCCGCGCGCAGCATCTCGGTGAGCAGCGCCTCGGTGGCCTGGCCGAACAGCGTGGCCATGGCCTCGTAGCTGGCGTGGTGCTGCTCCTCGGCGCTGGTGATGTAGGCCATCGAGCCGTTGGTGCAGCCCAGCACCATGGGCAGCGCCCCGCCCGGCTCGGCGAAGGCCTCGCGCCAGGCCCGCCCCACGGCCGTGCTGGGCTCGCCGGTCACCCACAGCAGCGGCAGGCGCAGCGGCGGCTCGCCCGACTCGCCCTCCAGCGTCAGCAGCAGCGCCCCCGCGGGCTGGCGCGGCTGCGAGAGCGCGTGGCGCAGGCTCAGCTGCACGCCCAGCGTGCCGCCCAGGCTGCCGGCCAGGCGCACGTCGGTGAGCGTCAGGCTCCACAGCAGGGCGTTGGCCGGCAGCAGCACGAGGTCGCCGGCCACGCCGGAGGGCGGGCCGTCGAAGGGGCTGGGCGGCACCTCCTCCAGCCAGGTGCTGCGCGCGCCCAGCGTGGCGAAGGCATGCGGGCTGCCCAGGTCGCGCTCCACGCGCGCCCCCTGCACGCGCAGGCGACCGCGCGCCGCCGGCTCCAGCAGCGCCGGCGTGACGGCATCGGCGAAGCGCTCGCCGGCCTCGCGCAGCGCCTCGGGCCGCTGCGGCGTGCGGGCCACGCGCGGGGCCACGTCGCCCAGCGCCCCGTTGACGAACAGCACCAGCGGGTGGCCCGGCAGGCGCCAGCCCAGCTGCTCCTCCACCGCGCCGACGATGTCGCGGTCGAAGGCCAGCGTGTCGCGGCGCACCGCCGTGGCATGCACGGCGTGGTTGACCACGAGCGCCAGCGTGCGCCCCTCGTCGGCCTCGATGCGCAGCGCCAGCACGCGGTCGTCGATGTCGTCGAAGGCGGCGCCCGAGCGCCGGCGCGCCAGGATGGGCACGCCGTCGGCACCCCGGTCGCGGGCCCGCGCCACGGCCATGCGCGCCGGCCGCGCCAGCGCGTGCGCGCGCTCGACGGCGGCCGCGGCGGCCGTCACCACGGCGTCGAACACCTCGGGATCGAAGTGGTCGAGGGCCAGCGTGGTGCCCAGCCCGTCGCGCGCGTAGCCGCCCAGGCCGCTGTGCGTGTGCGTGGCGCTCACCAGCAGCAGCGGGGCCACCACGCCCAGCCCGGCCAGGCGCGCGCGCAACGCGTCCACCAGCCACGGGTCGGAGGTGGTCAGGTCCAGCCGCACCAGCACCAGCGGCGGGCCGCCCTGCGCCGGGCGCAGCACCAGCGCGCGCGCGCCCAGGGCCTCGCCCGGCTCGGCGGGCGCCGCGAACAGCGGCGCCCGCGGCAGGCCCTCGGCGCCGTGCGGCGCGCCCATCCACGCCTGTGCCGCACGGCCCAGCGGCCCCAGGCCCAGGAAGGGCGGCACGCGCAGGCGCCGCGGGCGCTGGCCCCAGCCGGCCAGCGTGCCGTGCCCGCGCGCGTCGAAGCTGGCCTCGGCCACGCCGGCGAGGAAGGGCTGCGCTGCATCCCAGCCCGCGACCTCTGCCGGGCCCGGCGGCTGGGGCGCCGCCAGCCTCTGCGTGGCGTAGCCCTGCCACGACCAGAACAGCAGGTGCGCCAGCAGCGCCAGCCGATAGGCCGTGCGCAGTCGCGGACGCGTGCGCACCCACGCCAGCACGCCCGAGGCCAGCACCCACACCAGCACGCCCAGCGCCACCGCCAGCGGCCGCGCGAGCAGCGCCACCGACAGCTCGCCGGCCAGCGCGCCCGCCAGCGCCGGGACCAGCTCGCCGGCCAGCCGGCGCGGCAGGCTGGGCTGGGAGCGGAACAGTCCGATCACGGGCGGGCCACCTCGCGCGGCACGCGCCGCACGGCCAGCATCGCCCGGCCGCAGGCCGGCCGCCACCTTGG
>JBJTIJ010000231.1:0-6052 GCA_046094945.1 Planctomycetia bacterium
GCCTCGGGGTCGGGCCCGCGGGCGGACCAGGGGGCGGGTTGGGGGTCACGGACCTCGCGGGCGCCTTGCCGGCCTAGGGCGGCGTGAAGGCCTTGCCCAGATGATCGACCACCCAGTCGATGGTCTTGGGCACCTGCACGAGGATGCCGTAGTGGTCGCCCTCGAGCCACTCGAGGCGCGCGCCGTAGGCCTCGGCCAGCGCGCGCACGTTGGCCGGCGGCACCACGTCGTCGTCCTTGGCGCCCACCACCAGCGCGCCGCGGGCGCGTGCCGGGTCGGCCCATGTCACGCCGTCGATGAGGCGCATGAGCGGGCGCGCCTCCTCGGGCGTGACGCCGCGCGCGAGCAGCGCCTCGCGCATGCGGCCCGTCGTGCGGTTGGGCTGCATGAGCGCCGTGCCCAGGCTGCCGCCCGCCAGCAGGAAGCAGCCCGCGGCGAGGTGCTCGGGGTAGGCGCCGTAGGCCAGCGCGGCGATGTGGCCGCCCAGGCTCACGCCCATCACGCCCACGCGCTCGCGCGGGATGCCCTGCGTGACGATCCATTGCGCGGCGCGCGCCACGTCGGCCGCGCCCTGCACGAAGGCCTGCCGCATGCGCGCCAGGTCGGGCGAGAGCGTCATCTCGCCCGAGGAGAAGCCCTCCAGCGCGCGGTCCACCTGGTAGGGGCCGGGCATCACGAGCACGGCGTAGCCCTTGCGTGCCAGCGCCAGCGCCAGCACGCCCTGGCCCACGAGGTTGCTCTCCTTCCACGCCGGCAGCGCGATGAGCGCGCCCTTGGGCTCGGGCGGCAGGTACCACACGCCGCGGATGGTGTCGTTGCGCGCGAAGCCCGAGGGCGCCGGCGAGGCCAGCAGCACGTCGTGCAGCTGCACGCCCGGCATCGACACCGGCTTGCGCGCCAAGCGCACCTCGCCGGGCCCGTCCACCTCGGGCAGGCCGGCGGCGGCGCGGCGCGCGACGGGCGACACGGGGGCCACGGGCGACACGGGGGCCGCGGGCGTGGCCCCGGCCGCGGGCCCGGGCGCGCCCAGCGCCAGCGACTGCCACTCCTGCAGCGTGCCCAGCGGGCCGGCGAGGCAGGCGCGCACGGCCAGGCGCTGCGGCTCGAAGACGCAGGCGAAGCAGGGCGCCAGCGGGAGCTCCTGCGGGGCGAGCAGCAGGTCTTCCAGCGTGCGGCTGCGCAGCATGCCGTGCTCGCGTTCGAGCACGGCGCGCAGCGCGGGGTAGTCGCGCGGGCCCTCCGGGTCGCAGCGCGGCACGTCGGGGTCGCAGGCGCCCACGAAGCAGGCCAGCGCCGCGTCCGGGTCGCAGCCCACCAGCAGCCCCTCGCTGGGCCGGCGCACCTGCGCGTCGCGGCCCACGCGCTCGACCACGCGCGCGTCCAGGCGCCAGCCATCCACCAGCGTGATGCGCACGCCGTCGGTGTGCGGCAGGCCCACGACGTGCTCGACGGCCTCGTCGAGCGTGCGGCAGCGCGCGAGCAGGTCGCGCGCGATCCAGCGCGCGGGCACGTGGCCCGGCTCCGGCGCCACGCGCTGGAACACCTCCACGCTGGCGGAGAGCCCGTGCGCGTTCATGCCGGCCCAGCCGCCCACCAGCCCCGGCACGCCCAGCAGCAGCAGGGGCGCCTCGCGGCCGCCCGGGGCGAGGCGCAGCAGCTGCTCGCGCGCCTCGCTGGCGGCGGCGCCCGCGCCGGCGGAGCGCCGCACGCCGTGCAGCGCCTGGCCCATCGAGGACGCCTTGCCCAGCGCCACCACGCTGCTCACGCGCCCGCCCCCTGCGCCGTCGGGCTGCGCGAGGGCCTGCACCAGCAGCGCATCGAAGGGCCGCTCGCCGCCCTGCGCCCAGCCCAGCAGCTCCTCCAGCCAGCGCAGGCGCGTGCCGTCCAGCAGGCCCGCCGCGCGGCGCGCGGCCAGCACCTCGGCGCGCGCGGGCGCGGCCGGGCGCGCCGGCAGCCGGCAGGCCTGGCCGCACATCCGCCCGTACTCGAAGGGCGAGGGCGCCGGGTCGACGTCGAACTCCAGCCGCAGCTCGCCCCCTGGCGAGGGCTGCACCTCGGGCCACGCGCTGGAGGGCAGGGCCTGCGGATCCAGCAGCTGGCCCAGCGCAAGGCCCGCCTCCGGCCCCAGCCAGGCCTCGGGCTGCTGGCCGGGCGCCTCCAGCAGCTCGCGCAGGTCGAGCAGCAGGCCGAGGTGGTCGAGCGCGCGGCAGGCCAGCAGCGTGTGCGCGTCCTCCAGCAGCCGCCGCGCGGTCCAGTGGCCCATGTCGCCGGGCAGGCAGGCGAGGTCGAGCCGGCCCAGCGTCACGCGCACCACCGGCAGGCGCACGCGCGGGGAGCGCGACGAGGCGCCCACCAGCGAGCCGGGCGCGAAGGGCGCAGGATCGAGCGCTGGCACGTGGGCCTCCTCGCGCGCCACGGCCAGGCGTCGCGACGCCGGCAGGCCGGGCGCCTCGGCGAGCGACTGCCGCGTGCGCTCCTCGGCCAGCGCGCGCACCACTTGCTCCAGCGCGGACGGCTCCAGCGAGGCAGGCGCCGGCGTGCCAGAGGGCGCCAGCGCCAGGCCCTCGCCGGGCCCGGGCAGCACCAGCGTGCCCGTGCCGGGCAGGGCCGCTTCCAGCGTGCGCGCCAGCGCCGCAGGCCACGCCGCGAGGTCGAGGTCGCCCGCGCGCCGCGGGGCACGCGCGTGCACCAGGCGCACGCGCTCGCGCCCGTCGGCGCCCAGCAGGCGCAGGTCGTGGCGCGGCAGGTCGAGCAGCACCTCGCCGCCGTGCGCCGGCTCGCCCGCCGGCCGCAGGCGCAGGCCCGTGGCCACCTGCTCCTCGACGAGGCGGCAGGGCTCGCGCGCGCCGTGGGCCGTGCGCAGCGCCTGCGCCAGGGCCTGCACCAGCGCCGCGCGCGACGCCTCGTCGGGCCCGGGCGCATCGCCCGTGGCCACCAGCACCACGGCGTCCAGCGCGAGGTCTTGCACGGCGGCCTCGAGCGCCTCGCTGAGCTCGCGGCGCACCACGGCGCGCTCCACGCCCACCAGCGCCAGCGACTGCTCGCCCTGCTCCAGCAGCAGGGCGCGCGCCTCGCCGCCGCCGGGCAGCGCCGTGCGCGCGAAGCCCGCCTGCAGCGGCGCCTCGGCGGGCTCGGCCCGCAGCGCGGCCACCGGCAGCAGCACGGCCAGCAGCAGCAGGGCCAGCAGCCGCGTGGGAAGCCGCAGCATGGCCAGCGGCCGTGCAGCCGGCGGCCGCGCGGTGCGCACCCGCGGCGTGCACAGGCCAGGACGCGGGGGGCGGGCCTTCATCGGCCCCATCATGCGCCGCCCGCCGGGGGCGGCGTGCCGCAGGGGCCGCTGCCGTCGGCGCTTCCCTCGCTCGCGCCCGCGGCCGTGCCGGGCGCGCGCAGCCGCTCCACGCCCTCGGCGCACCAGCCCAGCGAGAGCCACGGGCAGGTGGTGCACAGGCCGGGCAGGTCGCTGCCGCGCACGCTGCGCGCGATGCGCTCGAGCACCTTGCTCCACGGCAGCACCTCGCCGTCCTGCAGCCACAGGCGGCGCAGCACCTCGTGGTCTTGCGCGCGCATGTGCGCCTCGTGCTGGGGCCCGCCCAGCGTGCAGCCGCCGCTTGCCAGGTGCGGGCAGGCCGAGCACAGCCGGTCGGGGCGCGCCACCACCTCGACGGGCGTGTCGGGGTCGGCGGCCAGCTGGCGGTGCACGGCGGTCATCTCGGCGACGAAGGCGGCGTCGTAGCCGCGGCCGCGGAAGCCCTGCAGGCACAGCAGGTTGTGCGCCCGCAGGCGCAGCGGCGGGCCGTGGGATCGCAGCAGGGTCACCGCCCGAGCCTAGCGCGGGCGGCCGGGCCGGTCACGGCTGCGGCCCGCACGGCGTGCCGCACGCCACCGGGCAAAGGGCCGGCGGCGCCGTGGCGGGGCTATCCTCGCGACGCGTGCCCGGCGCCCTGCGACGACTGCGCGACGACCTAGCGCCCGTGGACTGGGTCCACGTGGCCTTCTACGCCTTCGTGCTCGCCACCTGCCTGCTGCGCCTGCCGGCGTTGCCGCACCCGCTGCGGCCGCTGGCCTGGTACAGCACGGCACTGCTGGGCACGCTGGCGCTGGCGCGTGCCCTGCGCGGGCACGGCGGCACCGGCGCCACCTCGCTGCGCGCCGCCTTCGCGCTGCTGGTGGCGCCCGTCTCGTTCCTGCTGCTGGCCGACGTCGTGCCCTACGCCAACCCCTGGCACGGCGAGCACCTGCTGCGCGCGCTGGACAACCTGCTGTTCCTGGGCACCAACCCCAACGAGGCCCTCGATGCGCTGGCCTGGCCGCCGCTCACCGAGCTGCTGCAGTGGAACTACGCGTTCTACTTCTTCATCCCGCTGATGCTCTTCGCCTGCCTGCTGGCGGTGCGCAACGGCGACGGCATCGCGCGCTGCCTGTTCCTCGTGCTGCTGTGCCTCTATGGCTCCTACGTGGGCTACTTCGTGCTGCCGGCCACCGGGCCCAACCTCAACCTCTTCGGGCTCTACCCCGCGCACTTCACCGACCCGCTGCCGGGACTGTTCGCCGCCGAGCGGATCCGCGAGTCGCTGCTGGAGGCCGAGCTGATCAAGCACAACTGCTGGCCCTCGGGCCACACCGCGCTCTCGTGGACCTGCCTCATGCTCACGCTGCGCGAGCACGGCCGCTCGGCCTTCCTGCTGCTGCTGCTGCCCGTGGTGGCGCTGATCTTCTCGACCATGTACCTGCGCTACCACTACGTGGTGGACGTGCTGTGCGGCTTCGGGCTGGCGTGGGCCGTGCTGCGCTTCGGCCCCGGCCTCTACGCGCGCCTGCGGCGCGACCCGCTGGACCCGCCGCCGCTGCTGGGCCCGGCGCCCGCGCGGCCCTAGCGCGCGCTTGCGCGCCCGGTCGTCGCCGGCCGGCGCCAGGCGGCGCCAGCCGGCGCCAGGCGGCGCCAAGCGGCGCCCGGCCCAGCGGTCTGGGCCCTGGGCGCGGAGTGCGAACAATATGCAAACAAATGGCCTGTCCCCTGATGGGGGCAGGCCCCCAGCCGGCGGGCGAAGGGGCCGTCCCCGCGCGGCACCTCGCGGGCGTCAGGACGTTGTCCCACAACGACTTACGTCGACGCCGAGGACTGGCACGGCCCTTGATACTCCCCGGGCAAGCCGGCCCGAAGCCGGCCCCGGAGACAGACCATGATGCTGCGCCTGCTTGCCCTGCCCGCCGCGCTGGTGGCGGCCCTCGCCCTGGCCCCGGCCGCCGAGGCCTCCCCCCTGGTGCCCACCGGGATGCACGCCGGCGGCGTGCGCGTGGGCGTCGGCGTGGGGGTGGGCTTCCCCATCGGGGGCAGCTCGACCTACACGGTGCCCACCGGCTACTGGGCCTACCAGCAGGTGCCGGTGACCACCCCGGTCAACGTCACCGTGCAGGTGCCCTACCAGGTCACCGTGCAGGTGCCCGACCGCATGGTGGGCTATGACGCCTTCGGCCGCCCGATCTGGGCCTACCGCACCGAGGTCCAGACCCACTACCGCACCGAGACCCGCGTCGAGTACCAGACCACCTACGTCACCCAGCGGGTGTGGGTGCCCACGGGCTACGAGGTGCGCCGCCAGCCCAGCGGCTGGGGCACCGTGGGGGTGGGCTTCCGGTTCCGCTGAGCGGATTTCCGGGAAACCCAAGGCCCCCTGGCGCGTCAGTAGTTCAGGTGATCGAAAACGGATCACCTAGGGTCGAGCCCAGGCCTCCTGCCCAACCCTCCCCCGGGGCTCCCCGCCACAGGCCGGACCGAGAGGTCCGGCCTGTGGTCTTTCCAGGGCACGGGGCGGCGCGGCGCGGCGCGGCGCGGCGGGAGGGGGCGCTCAGCCCGTCTTGGACTCCTCGCGTAGCTCGGCTACTCGTCGTCGTCCGCACCGGGCTTCCGCTCCCCTCCCGCCGCGCCGCGCCGCGCCGCGCCGCGCCGCCCCTTGCCCTGGAAAGACCACAGGCCGGCCCTCGCGGTCCGGCCTGTGGCGGGGAGCCCCGGGGGAGGGTTGGGCAGGAGGCCTGGGCGAGTCGCTAGGGGATC
>JBJTIJ010000232.1:0-23728 GCA_046094945.1 Planctomycetia bacterium
CCACCGCGTCGGTGCGGCCCCGCCCGCGGCCCCGCCGGTCCCGGCGAAGAAGGACAAGGGCCTCGACGTGGGCCACATGCACAACGTGCACCAGGTCACGCCCCAGTTCTTCCGGGGCTCGCAGCCCGAGCAGGAGTCCGACTTCGCCGAGCTGGCCAAGCTGGGCGTGAAGGTGGTGGTGAGCGTGGACGGCGCCCGGCCGCAGGTGGAGTGGGCGCGCCAGCACGGCATGCGCTACGTGCACGTGCCGATGGGCTACGAAGGCCCGACGCGCGCCGAGCAGGTGCTGCTCTACAAGGTCTTCACGACGCTCGAGGGCCCCTTCTACGTGCACTGCCACCACGGCCGCCACCGCGGCCCGGCGGCCTGCTCGGTGGGCCTGATGGCCCATGGCTTCACCGTGGAGCAGGTGCTGGCTGACTACGCGCACGCCGGCGTGGCCAAGAAGTACGAGGGCCTGTGGGCCCTGCCGGGGCAGTTCACCAAGCCCACCGCCGAGGAGCTGGCGGCCGCGCCCAGCGAGTTCCCCGAGGTGGCCCCCGTGCCCGGCCTGCAGGGCACGATGGTGCTCATCGACCAGGGCTGGGAGCGGCTGGGCTACGTGCGTGCAGCCAAGTGGCAGGCGCCGCCCGACCACCCCGACGTGGCCCCCAAGCACGAGGCCACCATCTTCGCCGAGCGCTTCCGCGAGCTGGGCCGCACCGACGCGGTGGCCAAGGCGCACCCCGACATGGCCAAGTGGAACACGCAGAGCGAGGAGGCGGCCTGGGAGCTGGCCAAGGCGCTGGAGGCCGTGCCGGCGGACGCGCTCAAGGCCGAGGCTGCCTACGCGCGCCTCGAGAAGCTGTGCAGCGAGTGCCACAAGGAGTTCCGCGACACGCCGGCCGGCGCCGCCTCGCGCTGAGCACGCCGCCGCCCGGCCTAGGCCGGGCGCTGCAGCAGCGTCTCGACGGGCTCGAAGCCCAGGCCGCGCCAGAAGGCCAGTGCGTCCGGGTTGCGCACGGCCACCTGCAGGCGCGCGTGCTGGGCGCCGCGCTCCTGCAGCAGGTCCAGCGCGCGCTGCACCAGGCGCCGCGCGATGCCGCGGCGGCGCCGCGGCGGCACCACGAAGCAATCGCCCACCTCGGCCTCGCGCGGCTCGCCGGGCACCTCCGGCAGCAGGCGCGCCGACACGAAGCCCACCACCCGCCGCCCGCCCTCCTCGGCCACCAGCAGCACGCGCTGCGGGTCGCCGAGGGCCTCGGCCAGGTGCGCGGCCAGCCACGTGCCCGCGCCCGGATGCACGCACAGGCGCGGGTCCAGGCGCGCGTGCTCGGCCAGCAGCGCCTGCCACAGCACGTGCAGGCTGGGCAGGTCGCCGCGGCGGGCCATGCGCAGGGGGATGCCTTCCATGCCTAGCGCCCCCCCAGCGGCCGGCGCAGCACCTGCTGCCAGGGCTCGTAGCCGGCCGCCTCCAGCCGCGCGCGCGCCAGTGCGTCGCGGGCCGGCACCACCGCGCGCAGCACCTCGGCCCCGCGCGCGCGCAGCGCCGCATCCATCGCAGCCACCAGCGCACGGCCCAGGCCCTGCCCGCGTGCCTCGGGCTCGACGTAGAGCTCGGCGAGCTCGCCCACGCGCGTGGGCGCCACCAGCGGCGGCCAGCTGGCCACGCGCCCGCTGGCATAGCCCTGCACGCGGCCCGCGGCACCCACCGCCACCAGCAGCGCGCGCTCCTCGTGCGCCAGCCACGCCGGCAGCAGCGCCTCGCAGCGCGCGCGCGTCTCGGGCGCCAGCGCCGGCAGGCCCTCCAGCCGCGCGCGCTCGCCCAGGAAGTGCACGCGCAGCGCCACCAGCGCCGGCACGTCGGGGCGCGCGGCCGGGCGCACCCTCGCTGCCGGCGACGGCTGCGGCGCAGGCGGCGGAAGCGGGAGCTCGCCATCGGCCATCGACATGGCCGGATGCTAGGCGCAAGCCCGGGGGCGTGCCCGGCGGCCGGTCGCTAGCGGCGCGTGCCCGGGTTGTGCACCGCACCGCCCTGCGAGCCAGGGGGCGAGCCAGCGGGCGAGCCAGCGGGCGAGCCACCGCTGCGCCGCACGCCCGACCCGTGACCCGACCCAGGGCCCGGTCCCGGCCCCGGCACAGGCGCCAGCCCAGAGGGGACGCTGCCCCACGCGGGCGCCAGCCCGCCCACCACGGCAGGCCCCGCCGGCGGCAGCGTGGTGGCGGCCCACGCCTGCTCGATCCAGCGCCGCAGCTCCCAGGCGCGCTCGCTGGCCGGGTCGAGCACCAGGGCCGCCTGCACGCGCTCGAAGGCCAGATCAGGACGGCCGGCGGCCCGCGCGAGGTCGGCGAGGTCCAGCCACGTGGCCACCAGCCACAGGCGCAGCCGCTCCAGCCGCTCGGAGAGGCCCGGCACGCTGCCCGGCTCGACCGCCAGCAGCAGGCGGCGCGCATCGAGCAGGCGCGCGGCCGCCTCCGACAGGCGCTCATCGCGCGCCGCAGCCGCCAGGCCCGGCAGCGCCGCCTCCTCGCGCGCGCGCAGCCCGCGCTGCGCCAGCGCATCCGCATCCACGAGCGCGCTGGGCAGCGGCCCGCCCGCACCCGGAAGAGGCGGCCACGCGGGCGACAGCCCGGGCGGGACGTCGAGCGGGCCTGCAGGCGCCGGCAACGGCGACGGCGACGACGGCGTGCCCGCCTCCAGCGCCGCCCGCGCCAGGTCGCGCAGCAGGCGCGCCTTGGCTGCCTCCGTCGGCGGCGGCACCACCGGCAGGCCCTGCTCGAGCAGCGCGCAGGCGCGCGCATGGGCCGCGGCCGGACGGCCCAGCCGCAGGTCGAGCTCCACCTCGGCCAGCGCGTCCTGCGCCAGCCGCGCCTGCACGGCCTCCTGCACCTGCGACCACGCGCCCAGCAACGTGCCGTCCAGCGCCGCGGCGCGCGCGCTGGCCTCCAGCGCCAGCGCCAGCTGGCCGGCCTCCAGCGCCACCCTCGCGATGCGCAGGTGGCCGGGGGCATCGCCCGGCCCCGTGCGCGGCAGCAGCACGCGCAGCAGGTCGGCGGGCTCCACGCGCGCCAGCGGCAGCGTGGCCGTGCCCGTGCCGCCCCCGGCGCGCACGCGCACGCGCAGCGCCTCGCCCAGCACCTCGACCTGCTCGACGTCCAGCACCTCGCCCGAGCGCAGGCGCAGGGCCTCGGCCCAAGCCGTGCCCACGACGCCTGGCACCAGCAGCAGGCCCGCCGCCAGCAGGCCCGAGCACAGCAGGCCCGAGCAGGGCAGGCCCGCGCACAGCAGGGCGGCCCGCGCCAGCGCGCGGCCCAGCAGCAGGCAGGCATGGCGCGCGAGGCACCTCATGGCGGCCATCCTAGGCCCCGGCGCAGCACGCGGGGCGGGCTCCCCCCCAGACGGGGGCAGCGCCTCGCGCGACCCCTACGATCCGGCCATGAGCGAGTCCAGCCCCTTCGCCCCCCTGCCCGAGATCTTCGACGAGCTGCGTGCCGGGAAGATGGTCATCCTCGTGGACGACCCCGACCGCGAGAACGAGGGCGACCTGATCATGGCGGCCGAGAAGGCGCGGCCCGAGGACATCGCCTTCATGCTGCGCCACACCAGCGGCATCATCTGCGTGCCGCTGCCGCAGGAGCGCGCCGACCAGCTCGAGCTGCCGCTGCAGGTGAGCGTGGGCCGCAACTCGTCGCGCTTCGGCACGCAGTTCACGGTCAGCGTCGAGGCGCGCCAGGGCGTGACCACGGGCGTGAGCGCGGCCGACCGCGCCACCACCATCCGCACGCTGGCGCGCGCCGACTGCCGCCCCGACGACCTGGCCCGCCCGGGCCACGTCTACCCCATCCGCGCGGCCGAGGACGGCGTGCTGCGCCGCAGCGGGCAGACCGAGGGCAGCACCGACCTGTGCCGGCTGGCCGGCCTGCAGCCCGTGTCGGTGATCGCCGAGGTGATGAACCCCGACGGCACCATGGCGCGCCTGCCGCAGCTGGAGGTCTTCGCGCGCGAGCACGGCCTCAAGCTCTGCTCGGTGCGCGACGTGATCGAGTGGCGCCGGCGCACCGAGCGCCTCATCACGCTGCAGGCGCAGGCCAGCCTGCCCACGGCGTGGGGCGAGTTCACGCTGCACTGCTACACCGCGCGCACCGACCCCGAGCCGCACCTGGCGCTCACGCTGGGCCTGCCGCGCCCCTCGGAGGGCCACCCCAACCCGCCGCTGGACACGCCCGTGCTGGTGCGCGCGCACAGCGAGTGCCTCACCGGCGACGTGTTCGGCTCGCAGCGCTGCGACTGCGGCGCGCAGCTGCAGCAGGCCATGGCGCGCATCGCCAAGGAGGGCCGCGGCGCCATCCTCTACATGCGCCAGGAGGGCCGCGGCATCGGCCTGATCAACAAGATCCGCGCCTACGCGCTGCAGGACGGCCAGGGCCTGGACACCGTCGAGGCCAACGAGCGGCTGGGCTTCAAGGCCGACCACCGCGACTACGGCGTGGGCGCGCAGATCCTCTACGACCTGGGCATCCGCCAGCTGCGCCTGCTGACCAACAACCCCACCAAGTTCCGCGCCCTGACGGGCTACGGGCTGGACATCGTGGGCCGCGAGCCGCTGGAGACCGAGCCCACCGCCGCCAACGCCGGCTACCTGCGCACGAAGGTGGAGAAGCTGGGCCACCTGCTGCGCATCGACGGGCGGCCGGCCTAGCGCCGGCGCGCGCCTTGTCGCCAGCTGCGGGCCCGCCGGGCGCCGGCTGCCTCACTCCGCCAGGTCGAGGTAGGTGTAGCCCTCGATGGCCTCGCGGTACTCGGCCAGCACGTCGTTGGCGCCCGAGCGCGTCAGGCGCTTCTCCTTCATGGCCTTGCGCACCATCTTCTCGATGGCGTCCACCATGTGCTCGGCGTCGTGGCCGAAGATCTTCAGCACGTCGTCGGCGTTGTCGCCCTTGACCAGCGCCGCGATGTGCGCCGAGCCCTTGCCCTTGCCCTTGACCGTCACGTGCACCTCGTCGACGCGGCCGAAGAGGTTGTGGTAGTCGCCCATCACGTCCTGGTAGGCACCGATGAGGCCGATGGCCACGTAGTAGGGCTTGCCCGGCGCGAGCGTGTGCAGCTCGAGGCTGTCCTTCACGTCGCGCATGTCCACGAAGCGGTCCACCTCGCCGTCCGAGTCGCAGGTCACGTCGCACAGCGTGGCGTGCACGCCGGGCTTCTCGTCGAGGCGGTGGATGGGCACGATGGGGAACAGCTGGTCGAGCGCCCACGAGTCGGGGATGCTCTGGAACACGCTGAAGTTGGCGATGTACTTCGACACGAGGCGCTTCTCGAGCTGCTCGAACTCCTCGGGGACGAAGCGGTCCTCCTTGGCGAACTGCAGCGCGCGGCGCCCGATGAGGGTCATCATGCGCTCGGTGAGGGCGCGGTCGCGCAGGCTCAGGTAGCCGAGGTCGAAGTGCCCCATGAGCACCTCACGCTTCTCCTCCGCGTCGTGCCAGTACTCGCGGTGGTTCTTGCGCGTCATCCCGGTGTAGATCTCGTGCAGGCCCTTGAGGCCGTCGTGCGCGTCGGCGGGCACGATGATCTCCTCGCCCTCGCCCTGCGTGGCCTGGCCGCTCACCTCGCACAGCAGCAGGCAGTGGTAGGCGGCCAGCGCGCGGCCCGACTCGCTCACCAGCGTGGGCAGCGGCACGTTCTCGGCCGTGCAGGTCTCCTTGACGAAGTACACCACGTCGTTGGCGTACTCCTGCACGGAGTAGTTCATCGACGCCTCGTAGGAGGTGTTGCTGCCGTCGTAGTCCACGCCCAGCCCGCCGCCCACGTCGAGGTAGTCCACCGGGCAGCCCTCGGCGCGCAGCTTGGCGTAGACGCGCGCGCCCTCCTTGACGGCGATCTTGATGCGCTTGATCTCGGGGATCTGGCTGCCCACGTGGAAGTGCAGCAGGCGCAGGCAGTCCACCATGCCGGCGCGCTTGAGCTGGTCGACCGCGTCGAGCAGCTCCTGCGTGGTGAGGCCGAACTTGGCCTCGGCGCCGCCCGACTTCTCCCACTTGCCGCTGCCGCGCGCGCGCAGGCGGATGCGCACGCCCACCAGCGGCCGCACGCCGGCCTCCTCGGCCACGCGGATGATGAGCGGGATCTCCTGCGCCTTCTCGACGATCAGGAACACCTTGCGGCCCAGCGCCACGCCCTGCAGCGCCAGGCGCACGTAGGCGGCGTCCTTGTAGCCGTTGCAGATGATGACGGCGTCGTCGCGCAGCTCGCGCGAGAGCGCGATGGTGAGCTCGGCCTTGCTGCCGGCCTCCAGGCCCATGCCCAGCGGGGCGCCGGCGGCCACCAGCGGGTCGAGCACCTCCTTCTGCTGGTTGACCTTGATGGGGAACACGCCGCGGTAGGTGCCGGCGTAGTGGTACTCCTCGATGGCCTTGTTGAAGGCCGTGAAGATCTCCTTCACGCGGTTCTCGAGGATCTGCGGGAAGCGCACCAGCACCGGGAAGCGCGCCTCCTTCTCCTTGAGCTTGGGCACCAGCGCCATCAGGTCCACCGCGGCCTCGGTGCGGAACGGCTTGACCACGAGGTGGCCCTTGGCGTTGACGTCGAAGTAGCCGTTGCCCCAGCCATCGATGCCATAGAGGCGGACGGCGTCGCGGGTCGTGAAGGTCATCGAGGCGTGCTCCGGGAGGCGCGCGCAGGCGCGCGCGGGCGGTCCAGCATCCTGCCGGCACGCCGGAGCGTGAGGAAAGACGGCAGCGCCTCCCGGCGCAAGAGGGAAGGCGCGCGCAGGGCGGCTGGGCGCAGCCGCCGGGTGCGTCAGCGGCCGGGCACGGCGGCGGGCGCGGGCGCCGGCTCGCCGGCCAGCGTCAGCGGGCGGTAGTCGCGGCCCGGGCGCAGGCGCTCGGCGCGCGCCGTCACGATGCGGTCGGCGGCCGAGAGGCGCGCGGCCACCTCCTCGCCCTCCACCAGCCGCCCCGCCACCAGCAGCTGGCCCTCGAGGTGCAGCGCCGTGCCGGTGGCCAGGAACAGGCGCCCGCCCACGGCGCCCTCGCCCTCGCCCAGCAGCGCCAGCGTGCCGCGCAGCGCGGGCCGGCGGCCGGGCTCGCGCGCCAGCGCGTAGCCCGGGTCGCGCCCGCCCTCCCCGCCGAGGAAGGGCGTGCTGGCGGCCACGGGCGTGCCGTCGAGCGCGCCGGCGCCGGCCAGCCACACCAGCTGGCGCACGGCCTGCGGCACGTCGTCCTCGAACAGCTCCAGCAGCAGCTCGCCCTGCGTGGTGGACAGGCGCAGTCGCGGCAGGTCGCCGCGCGCCTCCTCGGCACGCCGCCGGCCGCGCTCGGCCAGCTCGGCCTCGCGGCCCGCGCGCGCGCGCTCGTGCGAGAGCACCAGCAGCGCCTCGGCCGGGTAGCGCTGCGCCAGCGGCGCCAGCGCCTCCAGCGCGCGCTCGAAGTCGCCCTGCTTGAGCCACAGCAGGCCCGCGCCCAGCCGCTGGCCGTCTTGCGCGTAGGCCTGCCAGGGCCCGGCCGGCGCCGGTGCCGTGGCCGCCGCCAGCGCGCGCGCCCAGTCGCTGGCCGCGCCGGAGGGCCCCTGCGCCAGCGCCAGGCCGCGCGCGCACACCTCCAGCGCGAAGGCGGCCTCGCGCTGGCCGGGCACGGCCGCCAGCGCCGCGCGCCAGCGGGCCTCGGCCGCCGACGTCTCGCCCCAGCGCGCCAGCAGGTCGCCCAGCACCCACGAGAGCCACGGCGCGAGGTCGGGCCGCAGCGCCTCCACCTCGCCCAGCGCCGCCTCCAGCGGCGCCAGCCACGCGGCCGCCGGGCTCGCCCCGGCGCCCGGCGCCTGCGTGGCGGCAAGGAAGCGCCGCCAGGCCTCCATGCGCCGGTCGTCGGCGAGGTCAGCCGCCTCCAGCGATTGCAGCGACTGGGGCCCCTCGAGCGCCGCGCCCGCCGGCGCACGGCTCCACGCGCCGGCCTCGGGGCTCAGGCGCGGCCAGGCCGCAGGCGAGCCGCTGCCCAGCGCGTCCGGCACGCTCGCCACGAGGTTGGCCACGCGCGTGGCCACGGCCAGCGCCAGCGCCACGGGCGCATCGCCTGCGGAAAGCCCCAGTGCCGCCAGCGGCAGGCGTAGCTCCAGCGACCACGCCCCCGCGCGTGCCACGTCCACGGCGCCCTCGACGGGCACGGCCGCGCGCGTGCCGCCGCGCGCGCTGCGCACGCTCCAGCGCACCGCGCGCAGCTCGCAGGGCGCGTAGCCCACGGCGACGGCCTCGGCGGCGCGCTGCAGCGTGGCGGGCCCGGCCAGCAGGCGCAGGCCGATGCCCGTGCCCGGGTCCTCGGCCAGCTCCACGCCCAGCCACAGCGCGCCGCCGGTCTCCAGCACGCGCACGTCGGGCGTGAGGCGCTGCGTGGGCCCCGGCGCGCCGGGCGGCGCAGGCACCTCGACGCTGCCGGCCGCGAGCCGCAGCGCGCCCGCCCACGCCGGCTCGGAGAGGCGCCCGTCGAGGGCCAGGCCCTCGCCGCGCGGCACCGCCAGCGGCTCGGCCTCGGCGGCGCGCGCCGCCGGCAGGCGCGCGCTGCCCAGCAGCAGGGCGGCGCACAGGCCCGCGCCCAGCCCGCGTCGCACAGCGTGGACCCCGCGCTGTCGCACGCCTTGGAGCACGCAGCAGGGACGCGGCAGGCGGGCGGCGGACGGCGTCACGGGCTGCGATTAGAGCAGGCCGCGCAGCAGGTGCAGCGTGCCCGCGCAGGCCGCGGCGCAGGGCAGGTTATCGTCGGGCGGGATGCGCACGAGGTCCAGCAGCGCGGCCGCCAGCGCCGCCAGCGCCAGCACGGGCAGCGTGGGCAGCGCACCGGGCTGCACGCCGCCCACGCTGCCCGCGAGGGCCACGACCGCGTGCGCCAGGCCCCAGGCCGCCAGCGTGCCGGCCAGCAGGAAGGCCCCGCTGCCGGCCCAGGTGGCCTTGCGGTGCCCCAGCAGCGCCGGCGAGCGCACGCGCGCGCCCACCAGCGCCGCGGCGCTGTCACCGAAGGCCAGGATGCCCCACGCGGCCGCGGCCTCGGCCGGCGGCAGCAGCAGCACCAGCCCCAGCACGGCCAGCGGGTAGGTGCGCAGCCCGCCCACGAACGGCTCGCCGGGCCGCTCCAGCGCGCGCCCCCAGCGCGTGCGCGGCATCACCAGCCAGTTGAGCACGAGGGCCGCGCAGGCCATGGCCACCGTGCCGGCCCTGGGCAGGACGCCCAGCCAGAGCGCATTCAGGCCCATCGCCGCATGCAGCAGCGGCCGCGCCAGCGGGCGCGCGCGCGCGGCATCCGGCGCCCCAGGAGCCGGCCCGCTCACGCGCAGGCCTCCAGCACCCAGCCGCCCTCGCGGGCCACCTCGCGCGCGTCGCGGCCCGCGGCCGCCCACGCAGCAGCCCACGCCGCCGGCAACGCCTCGGGGCGCACGCGCCAGCCTGCAGGCCTGAGCACGCGCAGCGCCTCGGCCGCCACCGCAGCGTCCGCCAGCGGCCCGCGCCCGTCGGCGGCATGCAGCACCACGAGGTCCATGCTGCCGCCGGCCAGCGGCAGGCAGGCCGGCTCGGCCACGGCCCAGTCCACGCCGGCGCGCGCCAGCCGCTCCAGCTCCAGCGACACCTCGCCCCGCGTGCCGGGAGCGGCCGGCAGGCGGAAGCCCTCGGCGGTCACGGCCAGGTTGCGCGCGCGGCGGATGCGGGCCGCGCTGCGGTCCACGCCCAGCACGCGCGCGGCGTGGCGCGCCAGCTCGAAGGTGCCGCGCCCTGCGCCGCAGCCCACGTCCAGCGCGCGCGCCAGCGGGCCCTGCTGCGCCGCGCGCGCGGCCAGCGCGCCCAGCGCCAGCGCGCCGGCCGGCGGCGGCGTGGGTGCGCCGGGCCGCAGGTCGCCGTAGGCGGCCAGCAGCTCGTCCACCGGCACGCTGTCGTCGCCGCTGCCCAGCCGCGCGAGCACGAAGCGCACCACGCGCGGGTCGGCCAGCGGCATGCGGCGGTAGATGCCGCCCTGCTCGCGCAGGTGCGCTTCCAGCCGCTGCGGCAGCACGGCACTGCCCCCCACCACCACGCGCACCTCGAGGCACCCGCCGCAGGCCAGGAAGGCCTCCACCACCTCGTCGCCGGCCGCGCGCGTGGCGTCCAGCACCAGCGGCTGGCCGCAGGCAGGGCAGCGCAGGACCTCGAGCCAGGCGCGGTGCATCGGCCCAAGGCTACGCCCACGCGCGCCCGCGCGGCAGGTCGCGCGGGAGGTGCGGCCTGCGCGAGGCCCTGCACCTCGATCAGGGGCCCTGCCGCCGGATCAGAGGCCCTGCACCTGGATCAGGGGCGGCGGCGGCTGCTTGGCGTTGCGGATGGCGGCCTGGCGGGCCACCTCGCCGGCCACGTGCAGCAAGGCCTCGCGCACCGCGGCGGGCGCCTGCGGGTCGGCCAGCGCCGGCAGGCCCTCGTCGCCGCCCGTGCGCACGCTGGCGTGCAGCGGCACGCCGCCCAGGAAGGGGATCTTGCGCTCGCGCGCCCAGGCCTCGGCGCCCATGTGGCCGAAGATCTCGTCGCGGTTGCCGCAGCGCGGGCACACGTAGTAGGACATGTTCTCGACCAGCCCCAGCACGGGGATCTTCAGGCTCTCGAACATGGCCACGGCCTTCTGCACGTCGATGAGCGAGACGTCCTGCGGCGTGCTCACCACCACGGCACCCGTCACGGGCACGCTCTGCGCCAGCGACAGCGCCACGTCGCCGGTGCCCGGCGGCAGGTCCACCACCAGGTAGTCCAGCTCGCCCCACTGCACGTCGGTGAGGAACTGGCGGATCACGCCGTGCACGATGGGGCCGCGCACCACCATGGGCTTCTCGGGGTCGAGCACCAGGCCCACCGACATCATGGAGAGGCCGTGGGCGCGGTTGGGGTGCGCCTTCTTGTCGCCGGCCATCGTGGGGCGCTCGTGGCTGCCCAGCATGGTGGGGATCGAGGGCCCGTAGACGTCGGCGTCCAGCAGGCCCACGCGCGCGCCGCTCTGCTGGAGGCCCAGCGCGATGTTCACGGCCAGCGTGCTCTTGCCCACGCCGCCCTTGCCGGCGCCCACCGCGATCACGTTCTTCACCTGCGGCAGGCCCGCGGGCATGCCCGCGCCCGGGCCCGTGGCCCGCACCTGCGCCGTCATCTCCACCTCGACGGCCGTCACGCCCGGCAGGCGCGCCACCACCTCGTGGCACTGCTTCTTGAGCAGGTCCTTCACCGGGCAGGCAGGCGTGGTGAGCTCCACCTTGAAGGCCACCCGGCCGCCGCTGATGGCGATGTCCTTCACGAAGCCCAGCGACACGATGTCGCGCTGCAGGTCGGGGTCCATCACCGCCTTGAGGGCGGCGAGCACGGTCTCGTTCGTGAGGGCCATGGCGCGCTCCGGGGCCGCGCCGCGCACCGCGCCGCACGGGTCCGCGGGATGGTACGGGTCGGCCGCAGCCGCGCCCCCCAACGCCGGGGCCGCCTGCCCGCGGGGCCCCTCGCACGCGCAGCCCCGGCACGGGGCGCGCGTGCTGCCGCAGGAGCCGGGGCCGCGCGGACGCGGCCGGCTGGGCGCCCGCTCAGGCGCGGGCCGGCGTGCGGGCCAGCTCCAGCACGGCGGCCACGCACTGCTCGATGCCGGCAGCCACGTGGCGGATCGAGGGCCCCAGCATGTAGGCCGGCGTGGTCACGATGCGCCGCTCGCGGTCCACGACGAAGCCCTCCACCGGGCAGTCCTGGTGGCGCGCGCCGCAGGCCTCCAGCCGCGCCGCCGTGCCGCGGTCGGTGCCGATGGTGAGCGTGGGGTGCTCCTGGCCCAGCAGCAGCGCGATCACGGCGGGCGCGATGCAGATGGCGCCGATGGGCTTGCCGGCGGCGTGCATGGCGCGCACCAGGCGCGCCGTGCCGGGCTCGACGTGCGCCTTCTCGCCCTGCGTGGCGAAGGACGAGAGGTTGAGCGCCGCGCCGAAGCCGCCGGGCAGCACCAGCGCGTCCAGCCGCGCCGGGTCGGCCTGCGCCACGTCGCGGATGGCGCCGCGCGCGATGCGCGCCGACTCCACCAGCACGTTGCGCGGGCCCGCCTCGGGCTTGCCGGTGAGGTGGTTGACCACCTGCGCCTGCGGGATGTCGGGCGCGAAGCAGTGCACCTCGGCACCGGCGCGGTCCAGCGCCAGCAGCGCCAGCACGCTCTCGTGCACCTCCGCGCCGTCCTTGAAGCCGCAGCCGCCCAGCACCACGCCCACGCGCACGACCATGTACGGCCTCCGTCGCGGGCCCGTCCCGCGCCGCCTAGTCTAGGCCGGCCGACGGGGGACGCGGATGGGGCGTCATCACCACCAGCACGCGCAGGTCAGCAGGCCCCAGCGCCTCGATGCCGTGCGTCTCGCCTGCCGGGCAGAACACCACCTCGCCGGGGCCCACCTCCACCACCGTGCTGCCGCTGGTGGCCCGCGCGCGGCCCGAGAGCACCTGGTAGAGCTTGTCCTCGCGCGCGTGCAGGTGCGGCGCCTGCGCCTGGCCCGGCTGCAGCACCCACACGTCGCAGAAGAAGCGCGCCGTCTCGAACAGCGTCACCTTGGCCGGCTTGTCGGGCCGCGACTGCGTGATGGGCGTGGTGTCGCGCACGCGCTCGCTGGGCATGGCAGGCTCCGCAGGGAGGCTGGCGAGGCTACCCGGGGCCCACGGCGCGCGCCGTCGCGCATGCCGCGGTCGCGCATGCCGCGGTGCGCGCCGGCCCGCGCGCCTGCCGTAGAGTCCAGCCATGGCCGCGCCCGCCCACGACCGACCGCCGGCCCTGCCGCACGCGCCGGCCGCCGCCGTGGGCGTGCTGCTGGCCGCAGGCGCCAGCACGCGCCTGCCGCCCGACAAGCTGGCCCTGCCGCTGGGCGGGCGCACGGTGCTGGAAGGTGCGCTGGCCACGCTGGCCGGCGCGCCGGGCGTGGCCGACGTGGTGGTGGTGCTGCCGCCGGGCGGTGCGGCGCGCTGGGCGCGCCTGGCGGCCGCGCACGTGCACCTCGTCGAGAACCCCCAGCCTGCCGCCGGCATGATCGGCAGCATCCGCGTGGGCCTCTCGCACCCGGCAGCGCAAGGGCGCGACTTCCTGCTGCTGCCGGCCGACACGCCCTGCGTGCCTGCGGCGCTGGCCGGTTCGCTGCTCGCGCGCCTGCGCGCGGGCGGCCACGCCGCCGTGCTGCCCACCTACGCCGGGCAGGGCGGCCACCCCGGCGCCTTCGCCGCGGCGCTGGCCGCCGACTTCCAGCGGCTGGGCGCGCGCGAGGGCGCGCGCGAGGTGCTGGCCCTGCACCGCGCGCGCGTGCTGCGGCTGCCGGTGGACGAGCCCGCCGTGGCCTTCGACCTCGACACGCCCGAGGACCTGCCTGCCGCCGGCGACCCCGCGCTGCGCCGCCAGCGGGTGGAGGGCCGCGGCCCGGGCACACGCTGAAGGAGGACGGGACCTTGGACCCGCCCTGCCACGTGTGGCATGGGTCCTGTGTACGTGCTTTGTAAGGTACGTGCTGCTCGCGATTCAATCGCACCCCTGCGGCGAGCCGAAGGTGAGCGGTGGTCCCCGGCTCCCGGGGGCCAACCACCACGCCATGTCCGCCCGCCCGCCGCCCCATGCCCAGCCCGCTCCCGGCTCTGCCGCGGAGGCCGTGCTGCTCGTGGCCACGCGCTGGGCCGAGGCCGCGCGCGCGCAGTCGATCTACCCGCCGGGCCACCACCGCGTGAAGGCGGCCCACGAGGCGCTGGCAGGGGCGCTGCCCGAGGCGCGCAGGCGCGCCGGCAGCGAGGCCCTGGAAGTGGCCTTCACGGGCACGGGCGTGCAGGTGCAGGGCCTCGAGGTGCCGCTGGCCGCCGACGCCGGCGCCAAGGAGAGCGGCCTGGCCTGGCTGCGCGAGCGCCTCGAGCACGCCGGCCTGGCCGGCATCGCCATCGCACCCGAGGCCACGGGCGCCTCGCTGGCGGCGCTCGACGAGCGCCTGCTGGCGCTCTTCGCGCAGCGCGAGCCGGTCACCGACGTGACGGCGGCATGGGGCGAGGGCGGCTGGGCGGGCATCACGCTGCTGGACCGCCGCTTCGAGGGCGGGTTCGAGGGCGAGGCCGTGCCCACGCGCCCCGACCAGCTGGCCGAGGCGCGCGCCCGCCTGCGCACCTGGGGCGGGCGCGGCGTCACGCTGCGCTCCGACGAGCGCAACCAGCCGCTGGTGCAGGGCCTGATGGCCGACCGCGGCCTGGTGGAGCGCGTGCACAAGGTGGCCGATGCCGCCGAGTCCAGGGTGCGCGAGGGCACGCTGCCCGGCGACCGGCCCTCGCCGCAGGAGGTGCTCGACCACCTCGCCACGCTGCTGCCCCCGGGCGTGCAAGACCCCAAGGACGCCGCCAAGGTGATCGCCAAGCTCGTGGAGGCGCTCGAGGCGCACCACGTCGGCGAGGGCCCCGGCACGCGCGGGCCGCTGGACGACGCCGACCTGAGCCGGCGCGCCGCCTGGCTGGTGAGCGTGCTGGCCAACGCCGACGCGCAGCGCAAGCCCCGGCCGGCGCAAGGCGCCCAGGCGCCGCAGGGACCGCAGGGCCACGCCGGCGACGAGCGCTACGACGACGATCCCGTGGCCTTCGCCGCCGAGTTCGCCGCACTGCCCCGCGACGGCGAGGTGCCGCCGCTGGAGAGCACCAGCGAGCACCTCGGCGTGATGCTGCACATGCTCACGCGCCACGAGGACCCGGCGCGGCTCGTGCTGCTGGTGCCCACGCTGCAGGCGTTGCTGGCACAGGCCGACGCAGCGCGGCTGGGCGTGCTGCGCAGCGTGGCCGACGCGGCGGCCCACGCGGCGCTGGCGGGCGACGGCGGCGCGCTGCGCCGCCTGCTGCAGGCCTTCAAGTCCAGCGGGCTGGCCCCGTACCTGCGCGCCTGCGGCTTCCTGGGCCGCGAGCGCGTGCTCGACTCCTTCCCCGCGCTGTTCGGCGAGTGGGCGGCGACGCTGCGCCTGGGCGACGCGCACGACCGCGACGAGCTGCAACAGGTGCTGCGCGAGCTGGGCGACGCGCGCCTGGTGCAGCACGCCGATGCCGTGCTGGCCGGCCTGCAGGCGGCGCGGCCCGGCATGCTGGAGTCGTTGCTGGCGCTGCCCCTGACGGCGCTGGCCCCGCTGGTGAACCTGGCCCTCGAGCGCATCGAGACGGCGGTGCGCGAGCCGGCCGTGGCCTGGCTGCGCTCCGTGCGCCCGCAGGAGCCCGCCGCGCAGGTGCTGGAGATCGTCGAGGAGCCGGTGCGCCTGCCGCTGGCGCTGCTGCGCGGCCTGGTGGGCAGCGTGATGGGCCGCCCGCTGCCCGAGGGGGCGCAGCAGGATGCCGTGCACGCGCTGGCCGAGTTCGTGCAGGCCAGTGCCGCGCGCCCCGACCGCCGCGCCCGGCGCCTGGACGCCCTGCGCCTGCTGGGCGCCTTCGCGCTGCCCGAGGCCACCGAGGTGCTGCAGGGCATCCTCGGCGGGCGTCGCTGGCTGCTGCTGCCGGCCGAGGACAGCCTCACGCGCGAGGTGGCCGCCGAGGCCCTCAAGCGCCAGGGAGTGGCCTGATGTGTGACCTGCACGACCCCTCTGCCCAGCCGCCCAGCCCCTTCACGGCCACCTCGCTGGTGGACGAGCTGGTGGTGGCGCTGAGCAACGCGCGCATCTACCGCCCCGACCACCCGCGCGTGAAGACGGCCGCGGCCACCATCGAGGCCGGCCTGTGCAGCTGGTTCGCGGCGCTGCCCGGGGCCGAGCGCTGCGAGATCGGCACGGCCGACGGCTTCCTGTTCCACGCGCGCAAGCCGCTGGTGGGCGCCAGCCTCTCGGCCGCACGCCTCATCGAGCCGCTGCAGGCGCTGGGCTCGGGCGGCGTGGCCTTCCTGCCGGGCGTCACCTCGGCCGAGGTGCTGGCGCTGGTGGGCCTGCTGGCCGCGCGCCGGGTCGCTCCGCAGGGCGTGGCCGAGGCCAACGCCGCGCTCTCGCAGGCCGGCGCCGAGCGCGTGCGCCTCATGCCGCCCTACCGCATGCAGGCGGCCGCCGGCGGCGGCGCCAGCGAGGTCGAGGCCGCGCAGGCCGAGGCCGAGCTGGTGGCCGCGCTGCAGGCCACGCCGCGCGCCGTCTACCAGGGCACCGTGCAGATGCTGCAGGACGTGGCCATCGGCGCCGCCCGCGGCGAGGCGCTCGAGCTGGACCCGGCGCGCGGCTTCGTCGAGCGCCTGCAGCAGCGCATGTCCGAGGACGCGGCGGCCATGCTGGGCCTGACGCGCTACGAGCACTACGACGAGTTCACCTTCGGCCACTCCATCCGCGTCTGCCTGCTGGCCCTGCAGCTGGGCCAGACCGTGACGCGCGACCCGCGCACGCTGCAGCGCATCGGGCTGGCCGCGCTGGTGCACGACATCGGCAAGTCGCGCGTGTCGTTCGACCTGCTGCACGCCCGCCGCCGGCTGGATGCGGCCGAGCGCGCGCAGATCAGCCGCCACGCCGAGCTGGGCGCCGAGATCCTGATGGACATGCCCGACCCCGACCTGCTGGCCGTGTCGGTGGCCTTCAGCCACCACCGCACGCAGGACGGCACGGGCGGCTACCCCATGGTGGCCGACCACGCCAGCCTCTCGCTGGCCACGCGCCTGGTGCGCATCTGCGACGTCTACGAGGCCCTCACGGCCGTGCGTCCCTACAAGGCGCGCATGTCACCGCTGCGCGCCTACCGCATCATGATGGGCATGCAGGGCCACTTCGACGCCCGCCTGCTGCGGCACTTCATCGAGGTCAACGGCGTGTTCCCCACCGGCAGCCAGGTCGAGCTGGAGAGCGGCGAGCTGGCGCTGGTGCAGCGCCAGACAGCCGACGTGCTGGCGCCCGTGGTGCGCATCGACCGCGGCGAGGTGGCCGGCGCACGCCGGCCGGCCACGGAGGAGCGCGACCTCTCCACCAGCCGCCGCGACGAGGGCTGGCGCGTGCGCCGCATCCTGCTGGAGCCCGAGGCGGCCTAGGCCGCGCAGCGCAGGCAGGCGGCAGCGCGGGCAGCGCGGGCAGCGCCCGCGTGGCGCTAGCCCAGCTTGCGCGCCACGCTCTTCTGCTGCAGGAACAGGCCCAGGTAGTCGCGCCCGCCGGCCTTCGAGCAGGTGCCCGAGAGGCGGAAGCCGCCGAAGGGCTGCGCGCCCACCAGCGCGCCGGTGCACTTGCGGTTGAGGTAGAGGTTGCCCACGTGGAAGCGCTTGCGCGCGTCCTCCAGGTGCGCCTCGTCGCGGCTGTAGACGGCGCCCGTGAGGCCGTAGTCGGTGTCGTTACCCAGCGCCAGCGCATGCTCCCAGTCGCGCGCCTTGAGCACGGCCAGCACGGGGCCGAACAGCTCCTCCTGCGCCAGGCGCGAGGCCGGGGGCACGTCGGCCACCACGGTGGGCTGCACGAACCACCCGTCGCGCGCCACGGCCGCGCCGCCCAGCAGGCGCCGGCCGTCGGCCTGCGTGGCCGCCAGCGCCGCCACGATGCGCGCGTGCGACTCCTGGCTGATGACCGGGCCCACCTGCGTGCGCGGGTCCTCGGGGTCGCCCACCACCAGCGCGCGCGCCCGCTCGGCCAGCAGCGGCAGGAAGCGCTCGTAGACGGCCTCGTGGACGATCACGCGCGAGCAGGCCGAGCACTTCTGGCCGCTGAAGCCGTAGGCGGCGGCCACCGTGCCCTGCGCGGCCGCCTCCAGGTCGGCACTGGCGTCCACGATGGTCGCGTCCTTGCCGCCCAGCTCGGTGATCACGCGCTTGATCCAGCGCTGGCCCGGCTGCACCGCGGCGGCGGCCTGCGTGATCCACAGGCCCACGGCCTTGCTGCCGGTGAAGGAGATGAAGCGCGTCACCGGGCTCTGCACCAGCCGCGCGCCCACCACCTCGCCGGGCCCGGTGAGCAGGTTCACGGCGCCGGCGGGCACGCCGCACTCCAGCAGCGCCTCGTAGAGCTTCCACGCCACCGTGGGGCTCTCCTCGGCCGGCTTCATCACCACCGTGTTGCCCGTCACGAGTGCGCTGACGGTCATGCCGCACAGGATGGCCAGCGGGAAGTTCCACGGCGCGATGGCCACGCCCGGGCCCAGCGGCACGTAGAAGCACTCGTTGTGGTCGGCCGTCTGCACCACGTCCACGCCGCGCGCGTAGCGCAGCGCCTCGCGCGCGTACCACTCGCAGAAGTCGATGGCCTCGGCCGTGTCGCCGTCGGCCTCGGCCCAGCTCTTGCCCACCTCGAGCACCAGCCAGGCGCTCCAGTCGTGCTTCTCGCGCCGCAGGCGCGCCGCCAGGCGCAGCAGCACCTGCGCGCGCTCCTCCCACGGGCGCGCCGACCAGGCGGGGAAGGCCGCCTCGGCCGCCGCCAGCGCCTCGTCGGCCTCGGCCGCGCCCGAGGCCGGGAACACGCCGATCACCTCGGAGGGCCGTGCGGGGTTGGTGCTGGCCAGCGTGGCGGGCAGCTGGAAGCGGCGCGTGCCGGCTGCGTTGGGATGGCTGCGGCCCAGCTGGGCGCGCACGCGCGCCAGCGCCGCCTTGAAGGCCTCGGCCTGCGCCGGCTGCCCGAAGTCGGTGAAGGGCTCGTTGTGGAAGGGCGGCAGGTCGGAGGGCGTGAAGGTGGCCATGGTCAGGAGCTCCGGGCATGCAGGGCCCACGCGCGGCCCCGGGCGAGGCCCGGAGGATACGCGGGGGGCTGGTAGGCTCGCGCGCTGGATGGACGCCGACGCACCCGTGGACGGCCGCCGCGCGGCCTGGCCGGCCCTTGCAGGCGCGGCCCTCTCGGGCGTGACCGCGCTCGTGGCGCAGACGGTGTGGATCCGCGCGCTGGGCCGCGCGCTGGGCACCACCACCGAGTCGCTGGCGGCGGTGGCCGGCATCTTCCTGGCCGGCGTGGGCCTGGGCGCGTGGTGGGGCGGACGGCTGGCGCGCCGCTCGGGCACGCCGGCGCTGGCGGCCACGCGTGCGCTGCTGGGCTCGGCCCTGCTGGTGGCCGCCTCGCCGTGGCTGTTCCAGGCGCTGCCCGACGTGCACCTCGCCGTGCTGCGCCTGCTGGGCGCCGAGCCGGGCCCCAACCCGTGGCCGGCGCTCGTGGTGGCGCTGCCGCTGCTGCTGCTGCCCACGCTGCTGATGGGCTGCACCTTCCCGCTGCTGGTGGCCGCGCGCCAGCGCAGCGGCGCGGGCGCGGCCGTGGGCCTGCTCTACGGCGTCAACACGGCCGGCGCGGCCGTGGGCACGCTGGCCACCGTGCTGGCGCTGCCGGTGCTGGGCGAGCGCCTCGTGCTGCTGGCCGCCGCGACCTGCGAGGCGCTGGCCGCGCTCATGCTCTGGCAGCTGGCGCGGCCCGGCGGCGAGGCCCGCACCGCGGCGCCCGGAGCAGCGCCCGAGACGGCGCCCGTCGCGCCCGCAGGGGACGCTGCAACGGTGCCTGCGCCGGCGGCCGCGCCCCTGCCCGGCACGCGCCGCGCGCGCGTGGGCGGGCTGCTGGCCCTCACGGGGCTGTGCGGGCTGGGCGCCGAGGTGGCGGCCTTCCGCCTGCTGGAGCCGCTGGCGGGCCCGCACCTGTGGGGCGTGGCGCTGCTGCTGCTGCCCGTGCTGGCGGGCCTCGCGCTGGGCGGCGTGCTGGGCGGGCGCGTGGCCGCGCGCACGGCGCGCCCGGTGCGCGCGCTCACCGTGGCGCTGCTGCTGTGCGGGCTGGGCCTGCTGGCGCTGCCCACGGTGGCGGGCCTGCTGCCGCGCCTGCTGCTGGAGGCCGGCAGCCCGCTGGGCCTGGCGCGCGTGGGGCTGCTGGCGCTGGGCAACACGCTGGCGCTGCTGCCGCTGATGGTGGCCTCCGGCGCCTGCTTCCCGCTGGCCGTGCGCCTCGCGCGCGAGGGCGGCGAGGGCGAGGCCGAGGCCAGCGGCCGGCTGGGGGCCTGCAACGCGCTGGGCTCGCTGGCCGGCAGCCTGCTGGTGGGCTTCGCGCTGCTGCCCCTGCTGGGCGCCACGCACGTGCTGCTGCTGCTGGCCAGCCTGCTGCTGGCCGCGGCGCCGCTGTGGCACCTCGCCCACGCCCCCGCCCCGCGCGTGGGCGTGGCCTGCGTGGCCGCGCTGCCGCTGGGCCTGCTGGCGCTGCCGCCCGTGCATGCCGCGCCGGCAGCCCGAGCTGGTGGCGGTGGTGGCCCGGCGCCCCCCCATCGTGCCGCGCGCGGGCGCCGAGCCCTACCGCCTGCAGCTGGCGGGCGCCGAGGACGTCGCGCTCTACGCCTCGTGGTTCGGCGGCCGGCCCACGCGCCCGGCGCTGCACGAGGGCGGGCCGCTGCTGCCGCCGCGCGACGGCCGCATGGGCACGGTGAGCCTGCTGGAGGAGCCGGGCGGCATGGTGCGCCTGCGCAGCAACGGCCTGAGCGAGGCGCAGCTCGACCCCAGCAACCCCGACCAGGGCAGCGCCACCGAGGTGGCGCTGGGCCTGCTGCCGGTGCTGTGCCATCCCGCGCCGCGCCGCGCGCTGGTGATCGGCCACGGCGCAGGCTGGACGGCTGAGGCCGTGCTGGCCAGCGACGTCGAGGCCGTGGACGTGGCCGAGCTCGACGGCACGCTGCTGCAGCTGGTGGAAGACTGGCGCGGCCACCCGCTGGCCGTGCGCAGCGACCCGCGCGCGCGCCTGTGGCTGGCCGACGGGCGCCTGCTGCTGCGGCGCGCGGCGCACGGCGACGTGCCGCGCTACGACGTGATCGCCTCGCAGCCCAGCCACCCGTGGGTGCCGGGGGCGGGCCACCTCTTCACGCTGGAGGCCTACCAGCTGGCGCGCGCCGCGCTGGCCCCGGGCGGCGTCTTCGCGCAGTGGCTCAACCTCTTCGAGATGTCGCCGGCGCTGGTGCGCCAGTCGCTGGCCACCTTCCGCGCGGCCTTCCCCGGCTGCTGGGTGTTCCTGTTCCAGCAGGAGGCGGTGCTGCTGGGCTTCGAGGGCGCGCCGGGCCTGGACCCCGCGCGCTGGGAGCGCGTGCTCGAGCAGCAGCCCCGCGTGCAGGCCGTGGCCGGGCCCGTGGGCCTCAAGCGGCCCGGCGACCTGTGGCGGCGGCTGGTGCTGGACGCCGAGGGCGTCGAGCGCGTGGCGCCCGCGGCGGGCTTCGCGCCCGTGCGCGACGACCTGCCCAGCCTCGAGCTGGGCCTGGCCTGGCGCGTGCTGGTCGAGGCCGAGAGCGCGGAGGGCCTGCGCGGGCAGCGCGCCGACCTGGGCGCGCTGCTGCGTTCCGGCTTCCCGCCCGACCTGGCACGCGCGCTGCCCGAGCGGCGTGCGCGCGCACGGTTCACGCAGCAGGCGGTGCAGGGCTGGCTGGATGCCGGCGACCTGGACATGGCCACGCGCTGGGAGCAGGCCGCCGCGTGGGGCGCCGAGGGCGAGGCGCTGCTCACGCGCGCGGCGCTGGCCCGCGTGCGGGGCGACGCGCTGGCCGCCGAGGCGCTGCTGCGGCGCGCCGTGCGCGAGTCGCCGCAGGAGGCCGAGTGGGTGGCCGGCTGGATCGGCCTGCTGTCGGTGGGCGTGGTGGACCGTCCCGACCTGTGCGAGCGCGCGCGCGTGGATGCCCACGCGGCCGCCCGGCGCCACGACGGCCACGGCCTCGTGCACGTCTCGCTGGCCCTGCTGGAGGCGGCCTGCGGCGACTTCGCCGCCGCGCGCGAGCAGTACGAGGCGGCCCTGCGTGCACGCTCGCCCGCCGCGCCACCCGACACGGCCGCACGCTACGCGCGCCTGCTGCTGCTGGGCGCGCCCGGCGCGGGCCGCGCCCCGGTGGGCCCCGACCTGGGCGACGAGATGCTGGCGCTGTCGCTGCTGCGCAGCGCGCCGCTGGAGGGCCTCGCGCTCGACGACCTCGAGCTGCGCGTGCGGCTGGAGGGGCGCATGGGCGACCCGGGCCACCTGCAGGAGGCCGAGGCGCTGGTGCGCGCGCGCCGCGAGGCCGACGCGCGCCAGGCCGTGCGCAACGCCTGGGGCTGGCTGCTGTCGCTGGACGGCACCGCGCTGGGCGAGGCGCAGCGCGCCATGCAGCTGGACCCGCGCGACGTGGAGGCCTGCGAGCTGGCCGCGCTGGCCCTGCTGCAGGCGGCCCGCGGCGTGCGCAGCCCCGCCGAGGTGCCGCTGCTGGAGGCCTCGGCGCGCGAGCACCTCGCCCGCGGGCTGCGCGCCAGCACGCCGCGCGAGCGCCCGGCCACGCTGGCGCGCGCGCAGGCCCTGCTGCGCTGGTTCGGCTTCGACCCGCAGGGCCTCGTGCCCGCGGAAGACGAGTGAGCCCGCCACCACGCGCCGGCCCGCAGGCGGCGCGGCGCCGCCGCGCACGTATCGTGCGGGGATGAGCCCCACGCCCGACGCAGGTCCCCACGCCCCGGCCCTGCTGGTGGACCGCCCGCCGCTGCTGCTGGACCTGTGCAGCCGCCTGCAGGCGACGGCGCGCGTGGCGCTGGACACCGAGGGCAACTCGCTGCACGCCTACCGCGAGCGCACCTGCGTGGTGCAGCTGAGCACCGAGCACGAGAGCGCCATCATCGACCCGCTGGTGCTGGACACGCTCGAGCCGCTGCGCGCGGCGCTGGTGCGCCCGGGCGTGGAGCTGGTGCTGCACGGCGGCGACTACGACATCGCCATGCTCTCGCGCGACCACGGCTTCGCCTTCGGGCAGCTCTTCGACACCATGCTGGCCGCCACGCTGCTGGGCGAGCCCAAGGTGGGCCTGGCCGACCTGGCCGCGCAGCACCTGGGCGTGGCGCTGGACAAGTCGCTGCAGAAGGCCGACTGGGCCGAGCGCCCGCTGGGCCCGCGCCACCTCGCCTACCTGCAGGGCGACACGCAGTGGCTGCTGGCGCTGCGCGACCTGCTGGGCGCGCGCCTCGTCGAGCAGGACCTCGTCGAGGAGGCCGAGATCGAGTTCCGGCGCCTGGCGGGCCGCCGCCCGCGCGAGCGCCTGCCCGAGGGCGAGCGCTGGCGCGAGCAGCAGGGCGCCGAGGCGCTGGGCGAGGCCGGGCGCGCAGCGCTGGCCGCGGCCTGGGCCTGGCGCGAGGAGGAGGGGGCGCGGCGCAACGTGCCCACCTTCAAGGTGCTGCCGCCGCAGGCCTGGGTGCTGGTGGCGCGCGAGGCCGAGCGCGCGGGCACGGGCCGCGGCGCGCTGGCGCCGCTCTACCCCAGGGACGCCCAGCGCCACGGCGCGGCGCTCAGCGCCGCTGTCGAGCACGGGCTGGCCGAGGCCCGCGCCGGCCGCGCCCCGGCGGCACTCGAGCGGCCGCGCGCCAGCGAGGAGGAGCGGCAGGCGCAGCGGCGCCGGCGCGCGCGCGAGGAGGCGCTGCGCGACTGGCGCCGTGCCGAGGCCGCCGCGCGCAAGGTGCCCAACGTGGTGGTGCTGCCCAACCCGGCGCTGGAGTGGCTCTCGGGCGCCAGCGCCGTCACGCTCGAGACGCTCGCTTCCGCTGCCGACATCGGCCCCAAGCGCGTCGCGCGCTACGGCGAGGCCCGGGTCACGCTGCTGGCCCCCCTGCCCCAGGCGCCTCCCCTTCCCCGGGCGCGCGGGCCGGCCGCCGCACGCGCGCGCAGGCGACGCCTCGTCCCCTCGACCCCGGGCGCGCGCCCTCGACCCCGGGCGCAGGCGAGCCCGCCCCGCCAGCCCGGCCGGGCCCAGCCCCCCTGTGGCCCTGGACGACGTCGCGGCCCCTGAACGACTTGCGCAGGCAGGGGCACCGCCGGGGCGGGCCCATGCCTGCGCAGGAGGGGCGGGCCCGCAGGCCCGCCGCGCGGCGA
>JBJTIJ010000233.1:0-2035 GCA_046094945.1 Planctomycetia bacterium
CCCGAGGCGCCCGGTGGTGCCCCTGCGGCTCCTCGCCGCGCACGGCCCGCACCCCTCCCGCCCGCATGCCCAGCACGCAGCCCAGCACCACCACGCCCAGCACGCTACGCACCTTGCGCATGACCAGCCTCCTGCGGGAAGCCGCCCAGCCTACGCCCCACGCCTCACGCGCTCCATGCCCTCCTCCCCCTGCTCACGGCCTCGCACGCCCACCTCGCCCTCGCAGGCCTCGCGCTGGCTCCACACTGCGCCAACCCCGCTGCTCGCCTCACGCGGCTCGCCTCACCCCACCCCGATGCGCCGGCTGCCTCCCCCGCGCTCGCGATCGACGCGCATCCAAGGGGAGCGGGAGCCCGATGAGGACGACGACGCGTAGCCGAGCTACGCGAGGAGCACGAGGCGGGCTGAGCGCCCCTTGGGGCGCGTCGCCCGCAGGCGGCGCGAACTACCTTCGCCGCCTCGCGGGGCGGTTCCACTGGGGGATGCCCGCACTGGGCGGCTTGGGCGGCGGCGCCGGCGCGTCGGAAGCCGCAGGGGCACCACCGGGCGCCTCGGGCGTGGCCACGTTGAGGGGCCGGCGGCGCGCCACCTCGAAGCCCGGGAACTGCTCCTGCAGGATCTCCTTGTTGATCAGCTTCTCGATCGTGGTGAGGAAGGCCCCGTCGTCGGGCGTGACGAAGGTGATCGCCCAGCCCTGCTTGCCCATGCGCGCCGTGCGGCCCACGCGGTGGACGTAGTCCTCGGGGTTCTCGGGGATGTCGAGGTTGATCACGTGGTCCACGCCCTGGATGTCCAGGCCGCGGCTGGCCACGTCGGTGGCCACCATGATGGGGAAGGAGCCGTCGCGGAAGCCCTGCAGGATCTGCTCGCGGCGCTTCTGCACGAGGCCGCTGTGGATCTCCTGCGCGTTGAAGCCCGCCTGCTGCAGGCGGTAGGCCACGCGGTCGGCCGAGAACTTCGTGCGCACGAAGACGATGCAGCGCGTGGGGTTGCGCTGCGCGGCCACGGCCATCAGCAGGTCGAGCTTGCGGTCGCGGTCCACCACGTAGAAGGTCTGCTGCACCTCGTCCACGGTGAGCGAGGCGCTCTGCACCTCGAAGCGCTCGTGCTCGGGCAGGTGCTTGGCCACCAGGCGCTGCACGTCCTCGTTGAAGGTGGCCGAGAGCAGCAGCGTCTGCTTGCGGGCCGAGGCGTAGCGCAGCAGCTTGTCCACGTCGTCGCGGAAGCCGAGGTCGTACATGCGGTCGACCTCGTCGAGCACCACGGTCTCGATGCGGTCGAGCTTGAGCGTGCCGCGCCCGAGGTGGTCCAGCAGGCGGCCGGGCGTGCCCACCACGATGGCGGCGGTGCGCAGCGCGTCCACCTGCGCGGGGAAGCGCGTGCCGCCGTAGATGCAGGCCTCGTCCACGGGCAGGAAGCGCGCCAGCTTGGCGGCCTCGGCGGCCATCTGCAGCGCCAGCTCGCGCGTGGGCACCACGGCCAGCACGCGCACGGGGCCGTGCGGGTGCGTGTCGGTGGCGTCGTCGGAGCACTCCGGCAGGCGCGCCAGCACCGGGATCACGAAGGCGGCCGTCTTGCCCGTGCCGGTGCGCGAGCGCGCCACCACGTTCTTGCCCGAGAGCGCCAGCGGGATGAGCCGGCGCTGCACCTCGGTGGGCTCGACGTAGCCGGCCGCGGCGATGCCGCGCACCAGCTTCTTGGGCAGCGGGAACTCGGCGACGCGCGTCTCGACGGCGGCCTCGGGCTGCTCGTCCTCGCCCGCGTGGCGACGCTGCCAGGCCGCGGCGGCCTCGGCCCCGCTCACGGGCTCGTCCAGCGGCGGCGCGTCGTGGTCTTCCTCGGCGCCCGGCGAGCCGCCGCCGGCCGGCGGCCAGCCGCCGCCCCCGGGCAAGCCCGGGGCCGCGGCCCCGTCCTGGAAGGAGGTGTCGTCGTGGGACGGACCGTCGCCGCCACGGCGGCGGCCCCGGCCTCCCCGGCGTCCGCGCCGGGGCCGGGGCGGCGCCCCCTCGTGGGGGGGCGGTGCGGGCGGGGCCGC
>JBJTIJ010000234.1:0-6362 GCA_046094945.1 Planctomycetia bacterium
GACCTTCCGCCGGCGGCCTAGGCCAGGCGGCCGAGCCGGCCGAGCAGGGCGACGAGGGCCCGCTCGAGCCGGCCCACGGCCTCGGCCTCGACGCCCGAGCCGCCCTCGAGGGCGCGCCGCACCTCGCCCACGGTGTGGGCCTCGTGGAGAGCGGCCTCCACGTCGGCGGACTGCCAGGGCGCCAGCGTCAGTGCGGGCTCGGACTTGAAGCCGCCGGCGGTCCAGGGCCGGCCGAAGAGGGCCAGCAGCAGGGCGAGGTCGGCGGCCGTGCAGCGCTTGCGGCCCGCCTTGCCGCGCGCGAGGTCCTCCACGAGGTCCTCGACACGCGAGGGCGGCAGGCCCGGCAGCGCACGCGCGAGTGCCTCGAGCACGTCGTGGCGCAGCGGTGCCTTGCGCGAGGCCTCGCGCGGCAATGCGCCCGCGGCTGCGCGCAGGCTGCCGGCCGCGAGGCGCGGCAAGAGCACGCGCATGAGCTCGCCGTCCAGCGCCCTGAGCAGGCCCAGCAGCGCCACGGTGCGCTGCGGCGGCGGCGCGCCGGCGGCTGGCAGCGGGGGGGCGGCCACCAGTGCGCGCACCGCGCGCTCGGCCTCGGGCGAGAGGCGCGCGTCCTGTCCGGCGCCGGCCTCGGCGGCTAGCGCCGTGCTCCCCGCGGCGGGATCGGGCAGCGCCACCTCGGCCCAGCAGGCCTGCGGCTCCTCCGGCGCGGACAGGGTTGCGGACATGGGCGCGGGCGCGGCGCCCGGGCCCGCCCGCGAGGCCGCGGACGCCGTGGCCGGCGTGCTCGCCGCGGGCGGTGCGCTGGCCTCGGGCGCGAGCGCGCCCCAGTCGCGGCGTCCCGCGGGCCCCGCGCGGCTCGGTGCCGGCGCGGCGGCACGTGCGTGCAGGGTCACGGCCACCTGCTGCACGTGGCCCAGCACGCGCAGGGCGCGTGCCACGCGCTCGGGCGGCGGCAGCGGCACGGCCCCGGGCAGCTCGCGGCCCAGGCACAGGCGCAGCGGCTCGCCGGGCCCGCCGCGCAGCACCTGCCACGGGCCCGGCTCGCCGGGCAGCAGCGCGCGCACCGCGCGCAGCAGGTCCTCGAGCGCGTCGGCGGCCGTCGGCACCTCGGGTGCGCGCGGGCCTGCGGCGGCCGGCGGCGTGGCCGTAGGCACCTCGCTGCGCGCCAGGCGCGCCAGCCGTGCATGGCGCTCGACCCGTTCCAGCAGGCGTGCCAGGTCGGTGGCGTGCGGGTGGGCCACTGGGCGCTTCTCGTCGTAGGTGGCGCAGAAGGCGTCGGCACGGCGCAGCGCATCCTCGACCAGCTCGAGCACGCCGGCCTGCGCCGGCGCCTCGGGCACGGCGCGCGCAGCGCGCTGGCGCTCGAGCTCGAGGGCCGCCTGCGCCCGCTCGACCAGGCCCTCGGCCATGGCCACGAAGGGCAGGTCCATGTAGCCGCGCTCGCGGTCGCGCAGCCGCGCGGCCAGCACGTCGGCCACCGACTCGCGCGCCTCGGCCAGCAGCGTCTCCAGCAGGCGGGCGCCCTCGTTGCCCAGCGTGGCCATGCCCGTGCGCTCGCTGCCGTAGGCCAGGCGCCGGTCCTGCGCGATGCGCTGCAGCAGGCTGCCGAAGCGGCGGGCCCGGTCGCGCGCCACGTACAGGCCGGGAGTGACGCCGCCGAGGCTCATGGGCGCAGTCTAGCCGTCGCACGCGCGCCGTCGCCTGCGTACAGGCCGTGTGCGGGAACAGGCACGCGGGCGCAGGCACGCGCGCGCCCGTGGGGTCGCGCCGTAGTGGCGCCGTGGTGGCGCCGTGGACACGGTCGGCGGGGGGGCGGACAATCGCACCATGGCGACTCCCCTGACGGCCTCCAAGCGCCCGCGCCTGTTCCTGCTCGACGGCATGGCGCTGGCCTACCGCGCGCACTTCGCCATGCTGGTCAGGCGCGGCAGCGGGCCCGGCGAGCACCGCCTCACCACGGCCGCCGGCGCGCCCACGGGCGCGGTGTTCGGCTTCCTGGCCGCGCTCGACCGCATCCTGGGCAGCGAGCAGCCCGAGGAGATCTGCGTCGTGTTCGACGCGCCCGAGCCCACCTTCCGCCACGAGGCCTATCCCGAGTACAAGGCCACGCGCGAGAAGATGCCCGAGGAGATGGTGCCGCAGCTGGCCTGGATCCGGCGCGCGGTGGAGGGCCAGGGCATCCCGTTCCTGTCCGTGCCGGGCTTCGAGGCCGACGACGTGATCGGCACGCTGGCGCGCCGCGGCGCTGCCGCCGGCAAGGACGTGTGGATCGTCTCGGGCGACAAGGACATGCTGCAGCTGGTGGGCGAGCACGTGCGGCTCTACAACGTGATGAAGCCGGGCGCCGACGGGGTGGACCTCGTGGGCCCCGAGGAGGCGCGCACCAAGTTCGGCGTGCCGCCCGAGCGCATCATCGACCTGCTGGGACTGATGGGCGACAGCAGCGACAACGTGCCCGGCGTGCCGGGCGTGGGCGAGAAGACGGCCGTGCGGCTGATCGAGTCCTTCGGCAGCCTCGAGCAGGTGCTGGCGCGCGCCGACGAGGTGACGCAGCCCAAGCTGCGCGAGAACCTCAAGGCGCATGCCGCGCTGGCGCGCCTCTCGCAGCAGCTGGTCACCATCCACTGCGACGTGCCGCTGCCCCGCGTGTCGCTGGCGCGCGGCCAGCCTGACGTGGCAGCGCTCAAGGCGCTCTACGCCGAGCTCGAGTTCCAGGGCCGGCTGGAGGCGCTGCAGCGCCCCGGCGACGGGCTGGGCACGTTCACCTACCACACCTGCGACACGGCCGCGAAGGTGCGCAAGCTGGCCAAGGACCTGGCCGCCACGCGGGCCCACGGCGGCTTCGTGCTCGACACCGAGACCACCGGCCTGGACCCGCACCGCGCCGAGCTGGTGGGCCTCTCCTTCGCATGGAAGGAGCGCGAGGCCTGGTACGTGCCGGTGAACCTCGACCCGCCCATGTTCGGCGGGGCCGCCACGCGCCACGTGCCCGAGGGCTCGCTGTTCGCCGACGGCCCGCGCAGCGGCGACACCGAGGCCGTGCTCGAGGCGTTGCGCGGCCCGCTGGAGGACCCGCGCATCCCCAAGGCCGGCCAGAACATGAAGTACGACCTGCACGTGCTGCGCTGCCATGGCGTGGAGGTGCAGGGCGTGGCCTTCGACACGATGGTGGCCGACTTCTGCGCCGACCCGGCCAGCCGCGAGCACAACCTCGACGCCATGGCGCTGCGGCGGCTGGGCATCACGAAGATCCCCACCACCGACCTGATCGGCACGGGCAAGGCGCAGGTGACCATGCGCGAGGTGCCGGTGGAGAAGGTGGCGCGCTACGCCTGCGAGGACGCCGACGTCACGCTGCGGCTCAAGGTGATGCTCGAGCGCGAGATCGAGGAGAAGGGCGTCGGCACGCTGTTCCGCGACGCCGAGATGCCGATGATACCCGTGCTGGCGCGCATGGAGGCGCGCGGCATCCGTGTCGACCTCGTGCGGCTGCGCGCGCTGGGCGAGGACCTGGGCCGGCGCGCGGCCGAGGCCGAGGCCGCCATCCAGCGCATCGCCGCGGCGGCCGGCGTCGAGCGCCTCAACGTGCGCAGCAACCCCGCGCTGGGCGCGCTGCTCTTCGACACGCTGGCGCTGCACGAGAAGGCCGGGCGGCGCAAGCCGCGCCGCACGGCCGGCGGCACGGGCTACGCCACCGACGAGGAGACGCTCGAGGAGCTGCGCGACCACCATGAGCTGCCGGGCCTGATCCTCGCCTACCGCAGCACCACCAAGCTCAAGAGCACCTACGTGGACGCGCTGCCGGAGTACGTCAACCCGCGCACGGGCCGCATCCACACCACCTTCCACCCCACGGGCGCGGCCACCGGCCGCCTCTCCAGCAGCGACCCCAACCTGCAGAACATCCCCGTGCGCACCGAGGATGGGCGCGCCATCCGCCGCGCCTTCGTGCCCGAGGATGGCTGGACCCTGCTCTCGGCCGACTACAGCCAGATCGAGCTGCGCCTGCTGGCGCACTTCTCGCGCGACGAGGGCCTGCTGGAGGCCTTCCGGTCGGGCCAGGACGTGCACCGTGCCACCGCGGCGCGCATCTTCAAGGTGGAGCCGTCGGAGGTGAGCCCCTCGCTGCGCAGCCGGGCCAAGGCGGTGAACTTCGGCGTGATCTACGGCATGGGGCCGCAGCGCCTGGCGCGCGAGACCAAGACCACGCTGGACGAGGCACGGCGCTTCATCGACTCGTACTTCGAGACCTACCCGGGCGTGCGCGCCTGGCTGGACGGCACGGTGGAGTCGGCGCGCACGCTGGGCTACGTGAGCACGCTGCTGGGCCGGCGGCGCTACCTGCCCGAGCTGCACGACAGCGACGCGCGCGTGCAGGCGCAGGCCGCCAACGTGGCCATGAACACGCCCCTGCAGGGCACCGCGGCCGACATCATCAAGCTGGCCATGATCCGCATCGACCGCCGGCTGCTGGCCGAGGGCTGGCAGGCGCGCATGCTGCTGCAGGTGCACGACGAGCTGGTCTTCGAGGCCCCGCCCGGCGAGGTGCAGCGCCTGACGTCACTGGCGCGCGAGGAGATGGCCGCGGCGGCCACGCTCAGCGTGCCGCTGGTGGTGGACGTGGGCGTGGGCCCGTCGTGGGCCGAGGCCCACTGAGCGGGGGCAGCCCAGCGACGGGCCACCCAAGCAAGCGGCCCGGGGCAAGGGCCCCGGGCCGCGAGGGAAAGGGCGGCGCGCGCCGTCGCGCGTGGCCCGTGCAGGGCCCGTGAAGGGCCCGCGAAGGGCCCGGCAGGCCCGCGCTACCAGGTCGAGCGCTGCAGCGGCAGCGTGCCCGTGAAGTAGGCCGTGGTGCCGTTGCTGTTGCGCACCTGCACCGGGCGCTGCCAGAGCTGGCTCACGCTGGTGAGGCCCGCGGGCAGCGTGTCGTTGTCCTCGAGCTCGTACTCGAACTCGCCGGCACCCTCGGCCTGCATGGTGCCGAACAGCACGTAGCCCGAGCCCAGGTCGACGTAGACGGTCAGCGGGCCGACCACGCTGGTGTTCTCCACCTCGACCTTGAGCTTCCAGTCGCTGCCGCTGCTGCGCGCCTCGATGTCGGTCTTGGCGTAGCCGGTGGCACCGTTGGCCGAGGCCAGCATCGAGCGGCCTTCCGACTCCTCGCTGTCGTCGTCCACGCCGTCGTTGTTGTCGTCGCCATCGTCGTTGCCGTCGTTGTCGTCGTCGCCCGTGCACTCGGGCAGGGCGCCGATGGCCGGCACGCGGCCCGAGGCCAGCACGGCGCCCGTGCTGTTGTTGCGCACCTCGACGATGAAGTCCTCCAGCACCGCCACGCTGCCCACGTTGAAGGGCAGCTGGTCGCCGTCGCCGGTGCGCAGCTCGACCTCGGCCTCGCCCTCCAGCGCCGAGGCCGTGGCCGTGCCGATCGTCGTCTCGGCCGTCGTGTCGGGGTTGATCACCACCATGGCCACCACGAGGCCGGGGGTGAGGCCCTCGGCCTCGACGTCGAAGCCCTGGTCGCCGTCGGCGTCGCGGCGCACGCGCACGTAGCCCTTGGAGCCCATGGCCGAGACCAGCTCGGCGCGCGCCTCCGTGCGGCTGGCGCCGTCGTCGCAGTGGTCCTCGTCGAGGTCCTCGATGCTGTCGTCGTTCACCGACAGGCTCACGCGCACCTCGCCGCCGTCCTCGATCTCGACCTCGATCTCCTGCTCGCTGCCGCCGGAGGTCTTGAAGCTGATCGTCTGCGTGCCCGCCGGCACGCTGGGGAGCGTGAAGCCGCCGGCCGTGTTCGTCAGCGCCATGGCGCCCGTGGCGAGCGCCTTGACCGTCACGCCGCCCACCGAGGACGACGAGCCGTTGACGGCCACCACGTTGCCCTTGAGCAGGCCGCCGCTGCTGCCGCCGCCCCCGCCGCCACCGCCGCAGGCGGCCAGCGTGGCCAGGGCCAGGAACGAGGCAAGGTGGGCGATGCGCATGAAACAGCCTCCGGGCGCGGTTTTCGCGCCGAATGGCACGATTGTAGCCCACGTAGCAGGGGTGGCAACCCGGCTGCCAGCGCCGCCCGCGGCCCAGCCTGGGCCTGCGCCCGATCGCCGTGCCGCCCAGTGCCCCGCCCCGCCTGCCCTGCGCACGCGGGAGGATGCGCCAGGCGGCCGCCAGCCCCGGGGCTGCACTGGCGCCGGGCCGCAAAGGGCGCTGCGCCATGGGGCGGGCTGGGCCGCAGGGGGCGCCCGCTGCGGGGGCGCTTGGGTGCCACCATGGCGCGCGCGCACGCGGCGCTGGCGGGGCCCGCGCACCCCCGGCGGCCCCGCAGGGCGTCGCGCGGCACCCGGGCCCAGCGCGCCCGGCGCGCCCGGCACGCCGCCCGG
>JBJTIJ010000235.1:0-4934 GCA_046094945.1 Planctomycetia bacterium
GGTGGGGGTGGAAGGGGATGCCCTTCCACCACAGGCGCAGCGCCTGCCAGTAGATGGCCAGCAGCACCTTGCCGGTGATGAAGGGGTGGTTGAGCAGGGCCAGCGCCAGCTGGCGGCCGTCCAGCGGGCGGCGCTCCAGCCTGAGCGTGGCCTCGAAGACCTTGGCGCCCTCCGCCCAGTTCTCCATGTGCACGGCCAGCACCTTGCCCGGCGTGCGCAGGGCCCAGCGGTACTCGTGCTCCATCGGGAAGAAGGGCGAGACGTGCATGGCCTTGGGGAAGCGCACGTGCGCCGGCCGGCCCTGCTGGCGCGTGGCGCGCACGTCCACGGCGTAGGCGTGGCGCTCGCCCCACGGCGTGTTGGTCACCTCGGCCAGCACCGCGTCCAGCGCGCCGCCCGCGGGCTCGAAGGCGTAGTAGAAGGTGACCGGGTTCTGCACGTAGCCCAGCGTGCGCAGGTTGGTGAGCACGAAGATGGGGCCCGTCACGCGCCGGCGGAGGCGCTCGGCCAGCATGCGCCGCACCTCCTGGTCCAGCGGGCGCGTCGGGTCGCCGGCGTAGTCGGCACGCCGCAACCAGCACACGTTGGGGCGGCCCACGCTCCACAGCCAGCGGCCCGCGAAGGCTTGCTCGAGCCGGTCCAGCGCGAGGTAGGCCATGAACACGCGGTAGGTGAACGCATGCGGCCGGGGCGCGAGGCGCCGGTGGCGCACCCAGCCGCGGTAGATGGCGTGCTCGGGCAGCGTGCTGCTCATGGCCGGCCGCTCACCACGTGGGCGTGGCGCCCAGCCGCGCGCAGGCCTCGACGGCGCTGCGCACGCCGTCCTCGTGGAAGCCGTAGCCCCAGCCCGCGCCCACGTAGGAGGTGCGGTTGCGCCCGTCGAGCTCGCCGTGGCGCGCACGCGCCGCCACCGCCGCGTGCGTGGCCTGCGGGTGGCGCCACGTCATGCGCCGCAGCACGCGCGCGGGATCGATGGCCTGCGCGAGGTTGAGGCTCACCATCACCCACGGCGGGCCCGCGAAGGCGTGCAGCGAGTTGGCCAGGTAGGTGACGGTGGCCGGCCCGCCCGGGGTGGCGGGCACGGAGGCATTCCACGAGGCCCACGCGCGCCGCCGGCGCGGCAGCACCGAGGTGTCGGTGTGCACCACGATGTCGTTGTCCTGGTACTGCAACGCGCCCAGCGCCTCGCGCTCGGCGGCGCTGGGCTCGGCCAGCACCTCCAGCGCGCGGTCGGGGTGCAGCGCCAGCACCACGTGGTCGGCCTCGAGCGTGCTGCCGTCGTGCAGGCGCACGCGCACCTCGGCGGGCATGCGCTCCACGCGCACCACGCGCGCGTGACACTGCACGCGGCCCTGGATGCGCGCGGCGAGTGCCTCGACGTAGGCGCGCGAGCCGCCCTCCACCGTGCACCACGTGGGGCGCTGGCGCTGGAAGAAGGCGTGGTTGTGGAAGAAGGCCGCCAGCGTGCGCGAGGGGAAGCCCAGCACGCGCTCGTGGGGCGCCGACCACAGGGCCGCCACCATGGGGTAGAGGTGCCACTGTGCCAGCTCGGGCCCGTAGCCGTCGCGCCGCAGGCGCTCGGCGAGGTCGAGGTCGGCGCCGGCCTCCTCCAGCCAGCCCGGGGCCTCGCGCCACAGCCGGCGCAGGTCGCGCAGCATGCGCCAGAAGCGCGGGCGCACGAGGTTGGAGGGCTGGGCGAAGAGGGCGGGGTAGAGCCCTTGCGCGCGCGCGGCGTACTCGAGGCCGGCGCCGTCGTGGCGCACGCTGAAGGACATGTCGCTGGGCCGGGCGGCCACGCGGAGGTGCTCGAGCAGGCGCTGGAACAGCGGGTAGTTGGGCTGGTTGAAGACCACGAAGCCGGCGTCCACCGCCAGGCGCCGGCCCTCCACCTCGAGGTCCAGCGTGTGGGCGTGGCCGCCCACGCGGTCGCCGGCCTCCAGCAGCACCACGTCGTGCTCGTGGCCGAGGATCTCGGCCGCCACGAGGCCCGCCACGCCACCGCCCACCACGACGATGCGCACGGCCTAGGCGTCCCGTGCAGCCGTCGCGGCGGCCGCCGGCCCGGCGGCCGGCGCAGGTGCCGGCGCAGCCGTGGGTGCCGGCGCGTCGCGCACGGCGTCGGGCACGCCCTTGAGGTCCCACACCAGCCCGGCCCACGACAGCACGCGCAGCACGCCGTAGGAGATGTCCACCTCCCACCAGCGGAAGCCCTGCCGCGCGCTGCTGGGGTAGTGGTGGTGGTTGTTGTGCCAGCCCTCGCCCAGCGTCACGAGCGCCAGGCCCAGGTGGTTCTTGCTGTCGTCGCCGGTGGCGTAGCGCGCCTTGCCGATGCGGTGGGCCAGCGAGTTGATGCTGAAGGTGCCGTGGTAGAGCAGCACCGTCGAGACCACGAAGCCCCACACCAGCATCTGCGGGCCGCTGGTGCCCAGCGCGGGCTGCGCGGCCGCCAGCCAGGCGCCCAGCGCGTAGGTGGCGCCCGCCAGCGCCAGCACCGGCACGAAGGTGTAGCGGTCCAGCCACACCAGCTCGGGCACGCGCATCCAGTCGGGCACGTTCTCCACGCGCGTGCGCAGGTTGGCGCGCGCCGTGAACCAGCCCACGTGGCTCCACAGGAAGCCGTGCTGGGCGGGCGAGTGCGGGTCGGCGGGCGTGTCGCTGCTGCGGTGGTGGTGGCGGTGGTGGGCCGACCACCACAGGGGCCCGCGCTGCACGGCCGTGGCGCCCAGCCAGCCCAGCAGGAACTGGAAGGCGCGCGAGGTCTTGTAGGCGCGGTGCGAGAAGTAGCGGTGGTAGCCGGCCGTGATGCCGAACATGCGCACGAGGTAGAGCGCCGCCGCCACGCCCACCGCCACCGGCGAGGTGCCCACCAGCGCCACGCAGCCCACCGCCGCGTGCAGCAGCAGGAAGGGCACGATGCGCAGCCAGTCGGGGCGCGGCGTGGCCAGGTCGTCGGCCGGCGAGGTGCCGGCCCAGCTGTCGATCCAGCCCAGGGCAGCGCGCATCAGGCCGCCTCCCCGGGCGCCGTGGGCGCCAGCCGTGCGTGCAGCACGGGCCACTCGCGGCCCTCGTCGAAGCCGAACAGCTCCTCGCAGGCCAGGAAGAAGAGCCGCCAGCGCCCGGCAGCCAGGTGCGCCTCGCTGCCCGCGCCGGCCCCGGCCAGCACGCGCTCCACCGCGGCGCGCTCGCGGTCGAGGTTCTCGCGCCAGCGCGCGGCCGTGTGCGCGTAGTGGCGCCCGTCGACGGTCCAGGCCTGCTCGACGCGGAAGGGGATGCGCAGCCGGCCCAGCAGGCCGGCGGCGGGCATCAGGCCGCCGGTGAAGAAGTGGCGCGCCATCCAGTCGTCGCGCCCGCGGTCCTCGAAGGGGTAGGTGCGCGCGCGGTGGGCGAAGACGTGCAGGAAGAGGCGGCCCCCGGGCTCAAGCCAGCCGTGCACGCGCGCCAGCAGCGCCTCCCAGTTGCGCATGTGCTCGAACATCTCCACCGACACCACGCGGTCGTGGCGCGCGCCGGCATCGAAGTCGTTCATGTCGCAGGTGCGCACCTCGAGGTTCGCCAGGCCCCGCTCCCGGGCGCGGGCCTCGATGAACTCGCGCTGCGGCCGGCTGTGGCTCACGGCCGTGATGCGGGCCGCGGGGAAGCGCGCCGCCATGGCCAGCGTCAGCGAGCCCCAGCCGCAGCCCAGCTCGAGGATGCGCTGGCCGTCGCAGAGCCCGGCCCGCTCCATGGTGAGGTCGAGCATGCGGGCCTCGGCCGTGGCGAGGTCCTCGCGGCCGGTCTCGAACCAGCAGGCCGAGTACTTCAGGTGCGGCCCCAGCACGCGCTCGAAGAAGGCCGGCGGCACCTCGTAGTGCTGGCGGCGCGAGTCGGCGCTGTGGAGCGCGATGGGGGCCGCCCGCATCTGGGCCAGGAAGGCCTGCTCCTGCTCGGGCCCGCCCAGACCCGCCAGCCGCTTGCGCAGCAGGCGGCGGATGCCCACGCGCACCAGCGCCGTGGGCAGCAGGCCGCGCTCGGCCGCCGCGAGCAGCAGCCCGCTCATGCCCGCACCTCGGGGCCCGCGGGCACCTCGATCCGCGGCGGCCAGGGCACGAAGGCGCTGGTGGCGGCCTGGTAGCGGCGGTAGTCCTCGCCGCGGCTGCGCAGCGCCTGCGCCTCGCTGGGGGGGATGCCGGTCACGTAGCGCAGCAGCAGGAACATCACCGCCGGCCCCGCCCAGGCCCAGCCGCCGTGGGGCGCGCCCACGGCCAGCAGCGGGAAGGCCAGCCAGTGCACCCACTCGAAGAAGTAGTGCGGGGGGCGCGACCAGCGCCACAGGCCCGCCCGGCAGGTGCGGCCCCTGTGGGCCGGCTCGCGCACCCAGCGCGCCAGCTGCCGGTCGGCCAGCGCCTCGCCGCCCACGCCCAGCAGCCACAGCGCCAGGGCCACCACGTCCACGGGCCTGAGGCCCGGCTCGCCCGCGCCCATGGCCAGCAGGTGGGGGTAGGAGAAGAGGCAGGCCAGCAGCGCCTGCGCCAGGAAGAAGGTGCGCATGCGCCGGTCGGCGTCGGCACCCCACTTGGCCCGCAGCGCCCGGTAGCGTCCGTCCTCGGGCCCGCGCCTCAGGCGCGGCACCAGGTGCAGCAGCAGCCGGGCCGCCCAGGCCGCCACCAGCCCGGCCACCAGCGCCCGCCGCCAGCCCACCCCCGGCACCAGCAGGGCGTAGGCCGGGGCCAGCAGCCCCAGCGAGGCCGTCCAGGCCGCATCCACCCAGCCCGCGTCCTGCGTGCGCCGCTGGCGCGCCCACAGCACCAGCATCGCCAGCGAGACGGGCACCAGCGCCAGCAGCGGCAGCAGCAGGGGCGACAGCGAGGGCGGCAGCAGCGGCGGCATCGGGCTCCGGGGCGCAGGCGCCCGTCCAGCCCCCCAAGGGAACCCGGTCCACCCCCGCCCCGCAAGCA
>JBJTIJ010000236.1:0-11709 GCA_046094945.1 Planctomycetia bacterium
GCCGGCGGCCCGCGGCCCGGGGCGGCCCGCCCTCCGGGACACGTCGCCGGGGTCGGAGGCTGCCAGGCGTTCGAAGAGGCTGCGGCGTGCCGTGGCCTCCAGCGGCAGCGGTTCCCCCTCCGGGGACAGAGACCTGCCGCCGCCGCAGGTGCCGCCGCCGGGGCAGCCGGAGGCTCCGGCACCGTTGCCGCCGCCGGCTGAGCCACCGGCCCCGTCGGCTGAGCCGCCGGTGGATGCGCCCGAGGCCATGGGCCTGGCCGTGCCCTCGGAGGCCTCCCCGCCCGGCCACGGGGCTCGGCCCAGCGCACGGATGGCGGCCAGGTTCTCGGTGGCCTGCACGTCGCCCTGCCCGCCGGAGAGGAACACGATGCCGGGCACCGCGGCCGGCACCACGCGCCGGAAGCAGGCCAGCGTGGCCTCGGCCACCTCGGCGGGCCCGGCCTGCTGCGGGCACTTGGCGCCCGCGATGACCATGTTGGGCTTGAGCCGGATGTGCTCGGGGGCCACGTTCTGCTCGCGCAGCGCGCTGAACACGGCGTGCAGCACGGCCTCGGTCACCTCGCCACAGCGCGCGCGCGTGTGCTCGCCGTCCATGAGCACCTCGGGCTCGACGATGGGCACCACGCCCGCCGCCTGGCAGATGCCGGCATAGCGGGCCAGCGCGTGGGCGTTGGCCTCGATGCAGGCCGTCGAGGGCTTGCCCGCGCCGATCTCGATCACGGCCCGCCACTTGGCGAAGCGCGCGCCCCGGGCGCGGAAGGCCGCCACGCGCTCGGGCAGGCCGTCGAGGCCCGTGGTGACCAGCTCGCCGGAGGCCGCGCCGGGCAGGGCCACCGTGCCCTTGTCCACCTTGATGCCGGGCACGGTGCCCATGCGCTCGAGCATCTCGGGGAAGGGCGTGCCGTCGGCGCTCTTCTGGCCCAGCGTCTCCTCGTACATGATCACACCCGAGATGGTGGCGCTCATGCCGGGGGCGCTGAAGAGCAGGTCGCGGTAGGCGCGCCGGTGCTCCTCGCTGTTCTCGACGCCCACCGAGGCGAAGCGCTTGCCGATGGTGCCCGTGCTCTCGTCGGCGGCCAGGATGCCGCGGCCCTGCTGGAGGATCTGCTGGATCGTGCGCTCGAGCTCGTGGGCGGTGGACATGCTGGGGGCTCCCGTTGGAGGGCGGCCAGCCTACGGCAGGGTGCCGCCACGCGGGAGGCCGGGCGTGGACGGTAGGCTTGGGGGATGCCGCCGCTCGCCTTCACCCTGCGCGCCTTCGAGGCTCTGTCGCTGCACGAGCTGCACGCGCTGGTGCGCCTGCGCGAGGAGGTGTTCGTCGTGGGCCAGCGCATCACGGCCGAGGCCGAGTTCGACGGGCTGGACCCGCAGGCCCACCACGTGCTGGGCCGTGATGGCGACGGGACGCTCGTGGCCACGGCGCGCCTCCTCCTCGGCAACGACCCGGTCAAGGTGGGGCGGGTGGCGGTGGCGGTGCCGCTGCAGCGCGCAGGCGTGGGCACGCAGCTGATGCACTACGTGCACGAGGTGCTCGGCGCGCGCCCGGCCGCGATGAGCGCGCAGGCGCACCTCGAGGGCTGGTACCGGGCGCTGGGCTGGGTGCCGCAGGGCCCGCTCTACGACGAGTGCGGCATCCCGCACCGGCGGCTGCTGCGCGCGGGCCCGGCGCGCTAGGCTCCGCCGCCCTCGCCGCCCTCGCCGCCATTGCCTTCGCCTTCGCCGTCGTCCGGCTCCGGCGGGGCCGGGGCGGGCACCACGCCCTCCCGCCAGCGGATCGACGGCCACGGCGGCCGGCCGCGCACGAGGTCGGCGCCTGTCTCGACGGCGGCGGCGTGCTGGTGCCAGGCGTCGAGGTCGCGCAGCAGCAGGTCGAAGCGGATGCGCTCGGCCGAGGCGTCGTGTGCCTCCACCTTGGCGCGGGCCGAGCGCATGAGCTTGACGAAGCCGCTGGCGTAGAAGCCGCGGTCGGCGTGGAACAGGGCCGCCGCGTACTGGATCAGGCCCTGCAGCCAGTCGCGCCGCACGCCCTCCTCCTCGTTCCACAGCGTCTCCCAGTCCTCGTGGGCGCCGTGGAAGTCACGTGCGTTCCACAGCACCACCGCGCGGTCGAAGAGGGCGTCGGCCTGCTGCGCGTCCATGCCGCGATGGAAGCAGGCGGAGCGGCCGCGCGCGAGGGCCTTCGCGGGCAGGGCCCAGCCGGGCCGGCGTGCCCAGCCTTGGCCTGCCCGGCGCCGCCCGCGCCGCCAGCCCGCGCCCGTTGCGGCGTGCCCAGGGCGGCCCGCCTGGCGCGCCTGCCTGGCGCGCCTGCCTAGCGCGGCGTGGCGGCCGGCTCGCAGGTGGCGGCCGGGCGCGGCACCTGCACGCTGGACTGGCCCGAGCTGTAGCCCTGCGCCGCGCTCCAGGCGGCCTGCGCGGCGCCCGCCCAGAGCCGGTCGCGTGCGCGTTCCACTGCGCGGCAGAAGGCGGGCGTGAACGGCAGGTCGCCCACCAGCCCGTCGGCGCCGGCTCGGTCCTGGCGCTCCTCGGGGTCGCTGCGCAGGTCGAAGGCCTGCTCGCGCAAGGTGCCTGCGGTGGCGTCGTAGGTGCCGATGTACTTCCAGTGGCTGTCGCGCACCGAGCCCACGATGGCCTGCGAGCGGCCGCCGGTGTGCATGTGCGTGCGCACTTCCTGCGCCTCCACCGGCAGGCCTGCCGAGAGGCTCGCCTCCACGCGCGGCCCCAGCAGCGGCAGCAGCGAGCGGCCCTCGAGGACCCTGGGCAGCGGGGCTCCCAGCCAGGCCAGCACGCTGGGGAACAGGTCGCGCAGGCCCGCCGAGCCCTCGACCACGCGCGGCGTGTCGAAGGGGGCGGGGCCCTGCAGCACCAGCGGCACCCGCACGACCTCGTCGTGCAGCGAGCGGCCGTGCAGCAGCATGCCGTGCTCGCCGAAGGCCTCGCCGTGGTCGGCCGTGATCACCAGCAGGGTGTCGTCCAGCAGGCCGCGGCGGCGCAGGCTGGCCACCGCCTGCTCCAGCAAGCCGTCCACCCACGATAGGCCGCGGCGGTAGGCCTGCTCGAGCTCGCGGGCCAGGCCCTCGGCGGCGGCGCGGTCGGGATCGGTGGCCAGGCCGTCCCACAGGTAGCGCGTCATGTCGGCCTGGTGCAGGCGGTGGCGCGGGTGCTGGCGCAGCACGAGGCGCTGCGCGGCGTCGGTGACGCTGCGCCGCACGCGCTCGCGCACGTGCGTGCCGGGCGGCAGCGCATCGAGGGCTGCCAGTGCGCGCTCGAGCGCAGCCGCGTCCGTGGCCCCGGGCGCGCGGGCCGCGGGGCCGTAGGGGTCGTGGGCCTCGTAGGTGTGCAGCAGCAGGAAGAAGGGCGCGCCCTTGGGCCGGCCGGCCTCGAAGGTGTCCAGCCAGCGCTCGGCAGCCGCCAGCGTGAAGCCGTCCTCCACGCGCGCGAAGCCGTGCCCGAGGTCGGCGGCCACGCCGGGCGCCAGGCCCCCGAAGAGCGCGGCCGTGTGGTAGCCCAGCGCCTGCGCCATCACATCGGCCCACGTGGTGGCGCGCTGCATGGCGTTGGGGGGCATGTCCTCGCCCACCACGCCGTGCCCGTCGGGCAGCAAGCCCGTGAGCAGCGAGGCCATCGAGGGAAGCGTCCACGGCGCGCTGGCGCTGGCCTGCGTGAAGCAGGTGCTGGCCCGGGCATGGCGCGAGAGCCAGGGCATGCCCTGCGGCTCGCCGGGCTGCACGTCCACGGCGTCGGCCCGCAGCGTGTCGATCACCAGCACGATCACGTTGGGCCGGCGCGGCAGGGCGGGCAGTGGCCGCGCAGGCCGGCCGCTGGCGTCGTAGGGCTCCTCGGGCGGTGCCGCCGGCGGCTCGCTGCCGCAGCCGGCCAGCAGCAGCAGGGAGGCAGCCAGCATGGCGGCTGCCAGCAGGGGCACGAGGGGACGCGCGCAGGTCACGCTGTGCTTGTACCCGCGCCATGCGGGGTGCGATGCGCCAAGCCCGGGCCGCTGCGCAGGCTGGTAACACGCTTGCCGCTGCGCGCGTGTTGCCCGTGCGCATCGGGCGCAAGGCACGCCCAGGCGCAAGCCCGGCCGCCGTCGCCCGACATGCCCGTCAGCGTGCGCTCTCGCAGGGCAGCGTGCCCAGCAGGCCCTCGCCGGCCTGGACCTCGCCGGGACGGCCCGCTGCCGCGGCCAGGTCGGCGCCGGCGCGCGCCCACAGGCGTGCTCGCGCGCGGGCGATGGCATCGCAGGTGGCGCGGTCCAGCGGCAGGGCCGCGAGGCCCGCGCGCGCCGCGAGGTCTACGCGCTCGTCAGGGTCGCTGCGCAGGTCGTAGGCGTGCTCTTCCAGCGTGCCGGTGGTCCGTTCCCAGGTCACGACCCACTTCCAGGCCGGGCCGCGCACGGCCACGCACTCGGCTTCCGAGAGGCCGGCCGTGTGCAGCGCACCCCGGCGCACCTCGGAGAGCACGGGGCGGCCGCGGTGGGGCGTGCCCAGCGTGCCGAGGAACGATGCGCCGTCCAAGCCCGACGGGACGGGCGCGCCCACGCGTTCCAGCAGCGTGGGCAGCAGGTCGGTGAGGCCCACGCTGGCCTCCCACTCCAGCGGCCGGTCGAAGGGCGGCACGCCGCCCAGCACCAGCGGCACGCGCAGCAGCTCGTCGTCCAGCCGCCGGCCGTGGCCCAGCATGCCGCGCTCGCCGAAGGCCTCGCCATGGTCGCCGGTCACGATCCACAGCGTGTTGGCCAGGTGCCCGCCGGCCTCCAGCCACGCCAGCGTGCGCTCCAGCTGGGCGTCCACCCAGCGCACGCCGGCGCGGTAGGCCGCCTGGAGCTCGGCGCACAGGCGCGGGTCGCGGCCGCCGCTCCACATCGTGCGCGTGACGGCCTCGGCATGCGGCGCCAGCCTTGGCAGCGTGCGCAGCAGCTGGCGCGGGCCCGCCTGCAGCATCGAGCGCAGCACCAGCTCCTCGGCGTCGCGCTCGGGGTGCAGGGCCAGCAGCGCCTCGAGGTCGGCCTGCGTGCCCTCCACGGGCGTGGAGGGATGATTGGCCGCGCCATAGGGGTCGTGGGCCTCGTAGGTGTGCAGCAGCGCCAGCCACGGGCGCTGGCCGTCGCCGCGCGCCAGCCACTCGCGCAGCTGCTCGGGCCCGCGCTGCAGCTGGAAGCCGTCCACGACCTCGTCGAAGCCCTGCCCCAGCACGCGCGCAAGCGGCGCGCCCACCCCGCCCAGGAAGGCGGCCGAGCGGTAGCCGCGCGCGCGTGCCAGCAGCGTGGGCAGCGTGGCGAGCTGGCCGTAGCCCCGCACCACGTCCGGGGCCTCGTGCAGCTGGTGCTCTTGGGGGGGCAGGCCCGTGAGCAGGCTGGCCATGGAGGGCAAGGTCCACGACGAGGCGCTCGAGGCCTGCGGCAGCCAGGCGGCCGCGCGCGCGCGGCGGGCCAGCAGCGGCATGTCGCCGCCGTCCTCGGCCGCGGGCTCGACGGCATCGCGGCGCAGCGTGTCGATGACGATGAGCAGGATGTTGGGCGGGCGCTTGCTGGCGGCGCCGGGCGTCGTGGTCCGCGCCTGGGGCTGCGGCGTGCCGCGGTCGCCGCAGGCGCTCGCCAGCAACGTGAGGGCCAGCAGCGGCAGGGCCAGCAGGGGGAGGCGGCGGGCGCGCCAGCGCATGCCGCACACGCTAGGGATCCGCGAGCGCTGCGTGCCGCCCTCCTGCGCGTGCTTGCAGGATCTCGGGGCTAGTGACCCGGCATGCGGGTTTCCATCTCGCTGGGTGCGCGCCAATCGTTGCCTGCGCGGCACGCTCGCCCGCGCGCGAGGCAACGATCTACGCCCTTCCGGCCACTGCTCGCAGGTCGCCTGCTTCAGCGCCCGGCGCTGCAGGAGAGCTCGCCGCTGGACCCCGGCGAGGCGCGGGCCCAGAAGCGCGCGCGCACGCGGGACCCGGCCTCGCAGGTGGCTCGATCCAGCGGCAGCGCCTGCAGGGCCTGGCGGGCCAGCAGGTTGTCGCGCGCGCCTGGGTCGCTGCGCAGGTCGTGGCAGCGTTCCTCCAGCGTGCCCGCCGTGCGGTCCCACGTGGCGGTCCACTTCCAGTCGAGGCTGCGCACGCCCACGCACTCGGCTTCCGAGAGCCCCGCGGTGTGCAGCGCCGTGCGCCGCACGGCCGAGACCACGGGACGCCCGCGGCCGGGCGTGCCCGCCTCCGCGAGGAACGATGCACCATCGAGGCCTGCGGGCACGGGTGCGCCCACGCGCTCCAGCAGGGTGGGACGGAGGTCGGTGAGCCCCACGCTGTCGCCGCAGGTGAGGGGCCGGTCGAAGGGGGCCACGCCGCCCAGCACCAGCGGGATGCGCAGCAGCTCATCGTCGAGCCGGCGGCCGTGCCCCAGCATGCCGTGCTGGCCGAAGGACTCGCCGTGGTCAGCGGTCACCACCCACAGCGTGTTGGCGAGGTAGCCGCCCTCCTCCATCCACGCCAGCGTGCGCTCCAGCTGCTGGTCCAGGGCGCGTGCGCCCGCGCGGTAGGCCGCCTCCAGCTCGCGGCACAGGCCCGGGTCCGGCGGCCCGTCGCCGGCAGACCACGCGTAGCGCGTCACCGCCTCGGCGTGCGGCGCGAAGCGCGGGCTGCTGCGCAGCAGGTGGCGCTGCCCGGCGTGCAGCATGGAGCGCCGCACCAGCTCGACGGTGTCGCGCCCGGGCTGCAGCGCGCCCAGCGCCTCGAGGTCGGCCCGCGAGCCCTCGACGCGCGTGGGCGGGTGGTTCTCCAGCCCGTAGGGATCGTGGGCCTCGTAGGTGTGCAGCAGCAGCAGCCACGGCTGCTGCGGCGGGCAGCGGGCCAGCCAGGCGCCTAGCGTCTCGGGCCCGCGCTGCAGCAGGAAGTCGTCGTGCACGTCGGCGAAGCCCTGGCCCAGCACGCGGCGCAGCGGGTCGGACAGGCCCCCGAACCAGGCGCCCGTGCGGTAGCCGCGCTGGGCGAGCAGCGCCGGCAAGGTGGCGAGGTGCTCGTAGCCGCGCGCGACGTCGTGGGCGTCGTGCAGCTGGTGCTCCTGCGGCGCGAGGCCCGTGAGCAGGCTGGCCATGGCGGGCACGGTCCACGACGAGGGGCTGGAGGCCTGCGGGAACCACGCCTGCTGGCGCGCGCGGCGCGCCAGCAGGGGCATGTCGCCCCCGCCCCCTTCTTCCGGCTCCAGCGTGTCGCGCCGCAGCGTGTCGATCACCACGAGCAGGATGTTGGGCGACCGGCCAGCAGCGGCCGCCTCGCGCGCCTGGCGCGAGGGTGCTGGCTCGGCCTGCGAGCCACAGGCACTGGCCAGCAGCGGCACCAGCAGCAGCAGGGCCCGGGCGAGGCGTGTGCGCACGCGCGCATCATAGGAGCACGGCGTGGACCGGGGCGCGCGCCTGCGGGCGCTACCATGCCCGCATGCTGCCCGGCCGCGCCCGCCTGCCCGCCAGCCTGCGCCGCGCGCGGCGCGCACGGGCTCGCGGCCTCGTGGTGCTGGGCTGGCTGGCGCTGGGCGTGCTGCCGCAGGCCGGCTGCGGGGACGGCCGGCCCAGCGAGTCGCTCGGGCCCGCCGACGGCCCCGTGCCGGGCGTGAGCCCCGCCGCCCCGGCGGGGGCCGGGCTCTCGGCCTTCCGTTTCCGCAGCGATCCTGGCGGCGTGCGCAGCGTGATCCCGCTGGAGCAGGTGCAGCAGGGCATCCCGGGCCCCGCGCCGCGCGACCGCATCCCGGCCCTGCTCGAGCCGCGCCTGGTGGACCTGGCCGAGGCCCGGCACGTGCGGCAGGACGAGCGCGTGCTGGTGTTCGTGGCGGGCGACGAGGCGCATGCCTATCCCGTGCGCATGCTGGATGCGCACGAGCTGGTCAACGACCGCGTGGGCGGCGTGCCCGTGCTGGTGACCTGGTGCCCGCTGTGCAGCAGTGCGGCCGCCTTCGACCGGCGCGTGGCGGGCGCGGAGCGCACCTTCGGCGTCAGCGGGTTCCTGTGGCGCTCGGACGTGCTCATGTACGACCACGCCAGCGAGACCTTCTGGAGCCAGGTGGGGGCGCGCGCGGTGGTCGGCCCGCTGGCCGGCACGCCCCTGGGGCTGCTGCCGCTGGAGTCGATGAGCCTGGCCGCCTTCGCGGCAGCCTGGCCCCACGGCCGCGTGCTGGGGCCCGTGCAGGCTGGGCGCTCGCCCGCCGACTACCTGCGCGACCCGTACGCGGCCTACCGCGCCCAGCCGGGCCTGATGTTCGACAGTGGGCCGCTGGACGGGCGCCTGCCGGCCAAGGAGGAGGTGCTGGGGATCGCGCACGGCGGCGCGGCCTGGGCCGTGCCGCTGGCACGCCTGCGCGCCGGCCCGCCCGGGCCGTGGACGGTGCAGGTGGGGGGCGCGCGCTGGACCGTGCACGACGACCCCGTGCACGACCGCGTGCGCGTGCTGGACGCTGCCGGGGCCCTGGCCCCCGCGTGGCGCTGCGCCTGGTTTGCCTGGGCCGCCTTCCACCCGGGCACCGAGCTGGCGCGCGAGGCCCCGGCGGCCCGCTAGTGCGCAGGCCTGCGGGCGCCCCGCGCGGACGCGCGTCCGCCCCGGCCTTTTCCTGCCGGGCCCCGGGCCGACGCCTACACTGAGAATCGTTCTCAAGACGGTGCCCCGGCTGCCGCCTGCTCCCGCCTCCGCCCCGCGCCCGCGCGCGGGAGGGCGGGCCTGGCCGCACCCCGGTTCGCGGAGGGCCCGATGACGCTGGCCGACCTGCCGCTGGCCGACCTCCCGCTGGCCGACCTGCCGCTGGGCGCGCGCGCCACCGTGCGCGCGGTGGACGGGCCCCCCGGCCTCGCGCAGCGCCTGCTGGAGATGGGCCTCACGCCGGGCACCGAGGTGGAGGTGCTGCGCTTCGCGCCGCTGGGCGACCCGCTGGAGATCCGCCTGTGGGGCTACCTGCTCACGCTGCGCAAGCAGGACGCGCGCTGCGTGCAGGTGGCGCAGGCGGGGGGGCGCGCGTGAGTGCGGCCGCGCCGGCTGCAGCCGCGCCGGGCGCCGTCGGCCGCGAGCGCTGGGTGGCGCTGATCGGCAACCCCAACGTCGGCAAGAGCACGCTGTTCAACGCGCTCACGCGCGGGCACGCGCGCACGGGCAACTACCCCGGCGTGACCGTGGAGCGCAGCGTGGGCACGCTGCGCGCCGGCCCGGCGCCCGCGCCCGGGACGGCCGAGGTGCGCGTGCTGGACCTGCCGGGCCCCTACAGCCTGGCGGCGCGCTCGCCCGACGAGATGGTGGCCGTGGACGTGCTGCTGGGCCAGCGTGCGGACACGCCGCAGCCCGACGTGATCGTGGTGGTCGTCGAGGCCACCAACCTGCAGCGCAACCTCTACCTCGTGACGCAGGTGCTGGAGCTGGGCCGCCCGGTGGTGGTGGCGCTCAACATGGTGGACGAGGCCGCCCGGCGCGGCATCGAGGTGGACGCCGCGGCGCTGGGGCAGGCCCTGGGCGTGCGCGTGGTGCCCACCGTGGGCACGCGCGCCACGGGCGTGGAGGCACTGGCCACGGCGTGCCGGGAGGCGCTCTCGCAGGCCGCGCCCGTGCCGCCGGTGACGTGGCCCGCGGCGCTGCTGGAGGCCGAGCAGGCCCTGCGCAGCGCCCTGCCCACGCTGGCCCCGGCTGCGGCGCGCCGCGCGCTGCTCGACGTGGGTGGCGAGGCCGAGCGCCGCCTGCGCGCGCAAGGCGAGGCAGCGGGCGCAGCGCTGGAGGCCGCGCGCGCGCGGCTGGCTGCGGCGGGCCTGGGCGCCGGGCTGGAGGCCACCACGCGCTACGGCTGGCTGGGCCCGCTGGTGGCGCGCGTGGCGCGCCGGCCGGCCACGCCGCCCGTCACGGCCAGCGACCGCATCGACGCCGTGCTCACGCACCCCGTGGCGGGCCTGCTGGTGCTGGTCGTGGTGATGACGCTGCTCTTCGTCTCGATCTTCGCGTGGGCGGGACCGCTCATGGACTGGATCGACGAGGACGTGGTGGGCCGGCTCGCCGGGCTGGCGCGCGAGGGCCTGCCCGAGGGCCTGCTCAAGAGCCTGCTGGTGGACGGCGTGATCGCGGGCGTGGGCGGCGTGCTGGTGTTCCTGCCGCAGATCGTGATCCTGTTCGGGGCGCTGGCCCTGCTGGAGGGCTGCGGCTACATGGCGCGCGCCGCCTTCCTGCTGGACCGCGTGCTGCGCGGCGTGGGCCTCTCGGGGCGTTCCTTCATCCCGCTGCTGTCCTCGTTCGCGTGCGCCATCCCCGGCGTGATGGCCGCGCGCACCATCGAGACGCGCCGCGACCGCATCGCCACCATCTTGGTGGCGCCGTTCATGTCGTGCAGTGCCCGCATCCCGGTCTACGTGCTGCTGATCGCGGCCTTCGTGCCCGAGCGCAGCGTGGCCGGCATCTTCAGCCTGCAGGGCCTCGTGTTCGCGGCCATGTACTTCGTGGGCATCGTGGTGGCCATCCCCGTGGCCTTCCTGCTCAAGCGCACGCTGCTGCGCGGCGACACGCCCTCGTTCCTCGTCGAGCTGCCGCCCTACCGCGTGCCGCAGGCGCGCGTGGTGGCGCGCGCCATGCTGCGCAACGGGCGCGAGTTCGTGGCACGTGCCGGCACCCTCATCCTGGCCGCCACCGTGGTGGTGTGGGCGCTGGGCACCTTCCCGCGCCGCGACGACGCCGGCGCGGCCACGCGCGAGGCGCTGGCCGCCTTCGACGCCGCCGAGGCCCCGGCGCAGCGCCAGCGCGAGCTCGAGCGCGCGCGCCAGGCGCAGGCGCTGGAGCTGGTGCGCGTGCAGCCGCCGGAGGTGCGCGCACCGCTGGAGGCGGCCTACAAGCGCTTCCTGGAGGCCGACGCGCAGGCCGAGGCCGCGCTGGAGGAGCGCCGCGCGCTGGCGCAGGCCGCCGGCGAGGCGCGCGATGCCGGCGAGCAGCTGCGCCAGTCGTGGCTGGGGCGCATGGGCCACGCGGTGGAGCCGCTCTTCGCGCCCATCGGCTGGGACTGGAAGGTGGCCATGGCGGTGCTGGCCTCCTTCCCGGCGCGCGAGGTGGTGGTGAGCCAGCTGGGCGTGATCTACGACCTGGGCGACGCCAGCGAGGAGAGCGAGGGCCTGCGCGAGCGCCTGCAGCAGGCCACGTGGGAGGCCGGCCCGCGCGCGGGCCAGAAGGTGTTCGACCTTGCCTCGGCGCTGGCCCTGATGGTGTTCTTCGCCCTGTGCGCGCAGTGCGTGAGCACGCTGGTGGTGATCCGGCGCGAGGCGGGGGGCTGGGGCTGGGCGGCGCTCTCCTTCGGGCTGATGAGCGTGCTGGCCTGGCTGGGCGCGCTGGGCACGGCCACGCTCGTGCGGGCACTGGGGGCCTGATGCCGGCCTGGCTGGACACCCTGCTGGTGCTGGTGGCGGTGGGCCTGGCCGCGGGCTGGCTGCTGGCGCGCGGCCTGCGCCTGCTGAGCGCGGCGCGGCCGGTCGAAGGTGCTGGCCAGGGCGCGGGCTGCGGCTGTGCCGGCAAGGCCGGCTGCGGCGGCGCGCCACCCCGGGTCGGGGACCTGCGCCACCGGCCGGCCGGGGGCGAGCCCGCGAACCCCCGGTAGCCTCCAGCCGTTTCTTTCCTCGCCCCCGCAGGGGGCACGGAGGCCCCCATGAACCTGCTGCGCACGTCCCTGCCCCTGCTGGCCTGCTGCCTGCTGCCGCTGGCCGGCTGCGATGACGCCACGAGCCCGGGCGGCGCCGGTGGGGT